>CAZWSP010000005.1:0-52320 GCA_964636585.1 uncultured Antarcticibacterium sp. | reverse complement strand
TTATAAACTCTTTTAAACAAACATGTCCAAAAAATGAACAAGTGGTTATAGCATATTTTAAATCTGAAAAAAGGAGCACTTTAGAGGCTAAAAAATTCTTCAATTTTTATGAATCCATTGGTTGGAAATTAAATGGCAGAAATCCGATAATAGACTGGAAAGCCTGTGCCCGAAACTGGATTCTTAAAGCTGACGAAATGAAAAGTAACCAAAGGTTTAATGAGCCGTCCCAAAATAGGGACAACTTGCGTACTAGCAGGAATAAAAACTATGGAGAGCCGTTGTGAGTTTGTCCTAAATAATAACTGTTATAATACGTAATCAAGTTAGATCATATTTTTTCCACACGTCAATAATCATTTTAATAATATTCTTTAATGTAAGCATATGCCCTATCAAAAAGCATCTGGTCCTTATGAAGTTTATATTTTAATAGTGATTTCCTCAAAGATTGTTGTACCTCTCTTTCTCCGGCTGCAGTTCCCTGCCAACCAGGAAATCTAACTACTCTAACTATAGAATCTATATCATCCACAATTCTTTCTACTACCGCAGGGGTTTGCTTGGTTTTTAATTCAAGAAAGAGATCTGATAAAGCAGCTTTTGGAGTTTTGTCCTGAACCATAGTTTCCATTTCCTTTTCAGCTTTCACGGTTTCCTTGGCAATTTTACATAGTTCTTTTACAAATTCAATTGAGGTAATTAAACCTTGTTCTGCTCGATCCCGCAACTCTTCAAGTCTCTCGCTCAGTTTTTTAAACTTAGGATCTCCAGCATGCTTTTTAAAACGATTAATTAGTATTTTTTCTAGTTTCTTCGCATCCTTTGGATCCGGGTTATTGAAAATATCCTCAACCACATCTGCATCCAATACATATTCTTCCAGATGATGTACATCTCCCACATGAACATTGTCATGAATCAACTTAGTTGTTTGAGAACCCAGGGCAAACCACAGTAATTTTCCCGTATTATCAGATGCAGGTCGTACCGATTCATAAACCTGAGACAACCATTTGTAATCTTTGGCAAACAGGTCTAAGATCCTATCTGGAGATAATGACTCCCAAATTTTTGAAAGATGTTTAAAGTCCCTGGCGAATTTATCTTTTTTCTCATCTGTGTCAATGGCATTTTGGGCTGCTTCTAGACCTTCAAAACCATCCAGAGAACGGTCTACTCCTTCAAAATGGGCCAATGTCTCAGCCATTGCTTTCGGTAATTTTTCTCGCAGTTCGGAAAGATTGGTGATTATTTGCTTAACACTAGTTTCATCAAATTCCAGCGCTTTTGCGGTATCATCAAATACCCCAAAATAATCAACTATGCGTCCGTAATTTTTTCCAGGATAAACTCTATTGGTCCTACAAATAGCTTGTAACAATGTATGATCTTTTAAAGATTTATCTAGGTACATAGTTTGGAGAACTGGTGCATCGAATCCTGTGAGAAGTTTAGCGGTTACTATTAGAAATTGAAGTTCTGATTGGGGATCTTTAAATTCATCAACTATTCTCGTTTGTTCACTTTTATCTATCGCCCATTTCTGCTTGAATTCCTGTGGATCATTGGAAGTAGTAGAAATTACAACCCGGCTGTTATCTTCCGGAAAATATTTATCTAGTTCTTCCTTATACTGAACGCATGCATATCGATCCGGAGTAACTATCATAGCCTTAAACCCATGTGGTTTAACTTTTTCAGTAAAATGAACAGAAATATCCTTTACAATCTTTGCAATACGTTCGGGCGATTTTAAAAAGATGGCCATCTTTGCAGATCGCTTATTTAATGCATCAGCTTCTTCGTCGCTTAAAGCGGTATTTTCTTTAAACTCTTCAAATGCTTTGTCCAGTGTTTCTTTGTCTACATGAACATCTACAAGCCTTGGTTCAAAATGAAGTGGTTTAGTAGCATCATCCCTCAAAGAATCCTGGAAAGTATATCTGGATAAATAACCTCCCTGATCTTCCTGGGCCCCGAAAGCCCAAAAAGTATTTTTTTCGGCCTTGTTGACAGGGGTTCCAGTTAGTCCGAATAGGAAAGCGTTTGGCAATGCTGCCCTCATTTGCATTCCTAAATCTCCCTCCTGAGTCCTATGAGCTTCATCTACCAATACAATGATATTATCTCGTGTATTCATATTGGGCTGAGCATCCCGGAATTTATGAATCATAGAAACAATGATCTTCCTGGTATCTCGCTCCAAAAGACCTTGTAATTTTTTAATACTATCGGTAGTTTCCACATTGGGAATATCGGCGGCATTGAAATCTCCCGAAATTTGAGAATCCAGGTCAGTTCGATCTACTAAAACAAGAACCGTAGGACTTTTTAATTCCTGTGCTTTACGAAGCTTTTGAGCCGCGAACATCATTAATAAGGATTTTCCCGAACCCTGGAAATGCCAGATTAAACCTTTCTTTATTTTTCCTTCCTTAACTCTTTTTACTATTCTATTCGCACCTTCATATTGTTGAAAGCGACATATGATCTTTATTCTTCGACTTTTTTTATCGTTAGAAAAAAGAGAGAAATTTTGAAGGATATCGAGTAATCTTTTTGGATGTAACAAATTGCTTAATTCCTTTCCAATTTCACCTAAACCCAATCTTTTAGCCAGTGCATCTTCATCATTTTCCAAACGCCAGGGTGACCAGAATTCGAGGGGTGTTCTTACCCCGCCGTAATATAGTTCCTTACCCTCGCTAGCAAAAGAAAGAATGTTTGGGACAAACAATTGAGGGACTGCGTTCTCATAAATATTGTGAACTTCATGTGCACCATCCAACCAACTAACAGATGGTCTAATAGGAGTTTTAGCCTCCCCAACAACTACTGGAATACCATTGATAAACATCACTATATCCGGAATTTTAGTTTCTCTATGATGAATACGATGTTGGTTGGTTATGATGTAACGGTTAGTACTAAGCTTTTCTTCGTCAATCTCTATTAGCCTGACCGGGACGTGCCTGTTATTCTCGCCAAATGGCATAGTTTTATCTCCTCTGAGCCATTTAAAGAACTCTTCATTCGCCCTAACTAAGCCAGTTTCATTTACCGCAATTATGACCGCTCTAAGCTTATAAATTACTTCATCTGCTAAATCCGGCCTGGCCTCGATTTCAGGATTTAGCTTTATAAGGGCATGCTTTAATTCATCTTCGAGCAAAACCTCATTTACAGATCTGTTCAAGTCTTTTGGACTGCGATATTCCCAGAATTTACCATAAATATCTTCGGGTTCTGCAACTCCATCGTTATTTAGGTTTATTCCGCTTAGCTGATGAATTATATAGTGCTCTACACTATTGAGTTCGTTAAATGCCATTAGTTAGTTCTTTTATTTCATTCATTATACGATCAAACCGCACTTGTTGGTCCTCGTGGTATAAATTCGCAATAATAGCTTCTTGCATGTTCGCCTTATCCCGAATAGATGAAAATTGTTCTTTCAGGTACTTTTGAACTTCCGGATTAGATTCCTGGATTTGTTCTCTAAAATTAGAGGTATAATTAAGAAGATATACAATATCTTCAAAATCGTGACTCATTCGGGGGTCTCTTCCGCCTCGACCTTCGAATGCCGCAAATTTGGTAGCTAAAAAATAAGGCAGGGTAAGAATCCTGATCTCTACATTTTCGATTTCTATGGTTATAGAGTTTTCGAATCCGGATTCAAACCAGGGATTTGCCGGAGCCCATCCTACTTCGGTAGTTGACATGACGTCTACTTTAATCTCCTTTAAACGAAATCTACAAATCACATCATCTTCGGCAGACTGGACAAAACCTTTGTCCTCAAGGGCCACACGGAGTTTTTCAAGCTCTCCGACATTTGCAATTTCTAAAGTAATATCAATATCTTTTGTTGGTCTTACATCCTCAGCTGCCGGATCGTCTATATATAAACTTACCATGGCCCCACCTACATAAACTACATCTTCATTCAGGTCACCCAATGCGACCGCAACCCGACTGGTAGCTTTACGATTTATTATAGTATTTTTTAGCATAAACGCTTTTTTAATTCTTCAATAGCAAGATTCTTTTCACGCGCTCTTCCTACTCTTAAAACATCACAAAGAGACATGAGCTCATAAAACTTTTCATCCTTTAAACAGGCTTCCGGCACGTTTGGATGTAAAGGCTCAATGGACTGCCCTCGTAAATCTCCTTTTCCATATGGCCATACATAGGCCTCCTGACTCTCAATAACCTCATTTAAGGGCGGTGCCGAATGTGCCGTTGCAACTCCTCGTAACAATGCTCCGGGTTGCTGAGGATATACATATGGTAATCCATACTGAAGAAAATCCAGAATAGCTGTTTTCATCAATCGTTTTTTATCTGGAAAAATTAATCCGGCAATTACTGACCTATTAATGCTTTCACTCACCTCACTACCACTAATACCAAGCTCATATGAGAGATCTTTCATAAACCAACTCCTATCTTGCTTTGCTGCAATTTTGAGTAAGATCACTATATCGTGCGGTCTCATGCCGCTATGTTTCTTCATGGTCCTGCTATTTATTTATAATCAAAAATAGCAATTATTTCTCAATTCGCGATTCGCGAATCGCGAATTACTATATGTATTCTTCTGAGTTGCAATAAGAATTATAAATTTTCTCCTCACAATTCCAGATAAACTTATCCTTAATTGCACTAAAATACATTCGTTTCCATTCTTTTTTCTCAGAATTCTCAATATTGTTTAACCACCTTATTCGCTCCACGGCTGCAAACTGACCTTCAGAATTCTTAATTTCTATCTTCTCCCCATTTAACAACTCCCCTTTCAAAGAACCATTTTCAACGGTGTATTTGGTGAAGCACATAGCATATGGTTCTGTGTGCATATTTTCAATCAGCCTGGCAATATTTTCATAATAAGGTAAGACTGAGATTGCTATTTTAATTTCACCTGCAGCAGGAAATACTCTTATCGCGTTAATTTCTTCTCCGTAAAACTCACTATTATTGACCTGAATACAAATAGGATTTGAAGATATTTCTTCTCTGAACTTCTCCAGATTTTCTCGCTCTTCTCTTAGAATATTCAATTCAGATTCTTGCAGAAATAACTCATTTATGAAATTTGAAAACATTTGAATGTTACCCTTACCTCTTGCCATATACCAGCCAGAACTATGATTTTCGGGATGCATGTGTACATTTCTAATTCCTCTAGCCCTATGTAATGTATCCTTTAAATGTTCTAAGTTTTGAATTTTACACAGCTTATTTATCAAATTGTTGAGTGACTCCTTTTTTAGGTCTAGTTCCTTAGCCTTTAATTTAATCGCCAATTCAAATATGCGTAAAGCTTTATTTAGAGCCTCATCGTAAAGTGGATAGTAATAATATGCCTGGGTAGTTAGTTGGGTTACGGTTTTAAAGGATTTAATAATATCCTTAGGAACATTTGAATGAAAATTACCTGGTATAACGTTTTTATCTAAATAATCTTCTCGTGATTTAATTCCAAAAACCTCCCAGGTAGGATCAGCAACATAATATTCCATAAATATTCCTTTTAAAACTGTTCTTTCAAAAAAGGCTTAAAATCAAAATGAGTCCCGCCAGATTTTACATCCTTTAAATATAAGTAGCTTCTATCCGCCGAAATCTCTAGATCAACTGCGTTTTTATCTTCTCGTATTTTAAATTTTGAAGCCAGGTTAGCAACAAGATTTTTAGGTAATTGAATCCAAATGACCTTGTCTTCACCCTGGAGTAATAAATTCACCTGCTCCTCAAGTTTACCTACCGGAATATTTAACCACCATACTTCTTTAGATTTATTAATACTCGCAAAACTGGTATTTGTACTTCTAACGGTTCTATCTCCAAAATTAGATTGTACAAATTCTATAAGCTGGCTTTTTGTACTCATATTAGAATATTTGATTGATTAGACTTTTTTGAAGAGCACTTGAAGATTCGATTTTAGACTTTAAGTCGTTAATATTTTGTCTTATTGAATCTAACTTAGCACAAATTTTATTTTGTAAACCAATAGAAAAATAAGGTAGAAACATGGACTGATATTCCACTGAATTAATATTTGGTTGAGCTCCCACTTTGATCATTTTTCTTTTGAAGGTTTCATATTTTAGGGATTTTGTAAAGTAGAAAAGAAACCTAGGGTTTAATATTTCAGGCTTTAATCTAAACCGAATGAGATATCCGGCAAAAACGGAAGGCTCCATATCGGAGGTGTATAATAAAGTTTTTCCAACTGTATTTCCAGTTCTTGCAAAGAGAAAATCACCATTGTCTAGTATATACTGGTCATAATTTTTTGAATCTATTGAAACTTTATCATCAGGAATTAAATTACCTTCATCATCAATGTCTGTAATCCTGATATAGCGTGGCTCTCCATTGTTTTTGTAAACTTTGGAGGAGGCATTAGCTCCATAGTTTGGTTTTTCTCTCAGACAATCTTTTAATTGGATAAGATCAATTCTTTTATCAAGCAGACCACATTTCGTTTTAACTAGTTCAACATCTTTTGAATGCTCACCATGAATCATAAACTCATTTAAAGTGACGGAATATGCTCGAGTAAGTTTTTTTAAAACAAGACTCTCTTTCTCAATGACATCATCCATCGCCCAAAGTAATTCTGCGAACTGATCCTGCTGGTCTTTTGGCGGAAGAAGAAATTCATATTTGGCTAGATCCTTAAATTTTACTCTAGGAGAAAGCCCACCTGCAGAATGTTTTACAGCCCAGTCAAAAAATTTCTCATTATTCACTATAAAAGGTAGTATCTCTGGAAGTAAGTTTTCCTTAGCTCTGAAGACAGTAATGTCTCCTGAGCATATTCCATTAAATTCTGCTAGAGCCGCTTTTTTTAAATAAGCTCTTCTACGACCAAAAAGTACATCTCCTTTTTTAAAGGCTTTAGTAAAGGTTGTGGACTCCTCTAGGTTATTGAAACTTCGTAAATGAATATTCTCTGGTTCAATATGTTCCAGCCCCACCACACACTCAACCCCAGCAGTTGCAGGATCCTTAATCGATTCTTTAGGTTCTCTAATTACATCACCGAACTTAACTGGCTTCCATTCAGATTTATCAAACTCTAATTTTTTCTCTAGTATAGCTTCCATTAGTTTTCAAGAATTTGAAAAAGTTCTGACATTGATTTTTTTAGGCGAACTGAGCTATTTTCCCAATCTGAATAAACCGTTTCAAAATCATCATTCTTAGTGTGATCATATTTCTCAGGTCTTACATATAGACTCACGGACATATTTCCCTTGTTCTCTAAAACTGTTTCCTTACTAACAAGAGCTGCGAAATTTTCTTCATTTTCAAAATTTGAGTAAGCATTGAAGATCTTGTCAATATGATTCTTATCTAAAAATCCCATTGTTTTCGACTGTCGCACTTCTTTAACCGCATTTATAAATAAGATTTTATTCTTCTTGGTTTTCTCTTTTTTGGTTTTAGTAATCAAAAGGCAGGCTTCCATAGGAGAATTATAGAAAAGGTTAGGCCCAAGACCTATCACACATTCCACTAGACCTTCTTCTATCATCTTTCTTCGCATTGCAGCCTCAGAGTCTCTAAAAAGAATCCCATGTGGCCAGAGTGAAATGGAACGGCCATTTTCGGTATTTAAACTCTTTTGAATATGTTGCTGAAAAGCGTAATCGGCACAGCCCTGAGGTGGCGTACCCCATAGATTACGACCATAAGGATCATTTTCAAAGGCCTTTTTGTCCCAGGATTTGATAGAGTAAGGTGGGTTTGCCAGAATCACATTAAACTTTTTAAGCTCATCGTATTCAAGAAAGGCCGGCCTGGCCAGGGTGTCCCCCCGTACAATTCTAAATTCTTCAATACCATGAAGAAACATATTCATCCGCGCTATGGCGGAGGTGATCAGGTTTATTTCCTGTCCGTACAGCTTAAGAGTCCGGTATTCTTTACCTTCTTCCTTTAAATGCAGCGCACAATTCAACAACAAGCCTCCGGAACCACAGGTAGGATCGTATACACTTTCTCCCGGTTGTGGATCCATGATCATGGTCATGAGCTTAACAACTGTACGGTTAGTGTAAAACTCTGCAGCGGTATGGCCACTATCATCAGCAAATTCCTTGATCAGGTATTCGTAAGCATTTCCTAATTGATCGTCTGGAACATTTTTAAGATTTAGTTTATGCTGAGAATAATGTTCTACAAGGTTAGTAAGGATTTCATCAGTTAATCTGTTCTTATTGGTCCAGCTTGCATCACCAAAAATCCCGTATAAAGTATCAGGATTAGCCTTTTCAATTTCACGCATCGCATTCTGCAAGGCCATACCTACATTAACTGTGGTTTCCCTTACATCATTCCAGTGGCTGCCTTCAGGAATTTGAAAGTGATGATTTTCTGCAAAACCCGCATATTCCATATCTCCATCGCTTTCTTCCAGAGCCTCTTCAAACTCCTCATCATAGACATCGCATATTCTTTTGAAGAATAACAGAGGGAAAATATATTGTTTATAATCTCCGGCATCAATGGTACCACGTAATTGAGTTGCGGCACCCCAGAGATATTTCTCAAGTTGTTGTTGGGTCATATTCTAATTCTGATTCTTTAATTACCTCGGACGCATTGATATCTTTTCCTTTTACTAAAGTTTTCACCGCACTTAAAACATACTCACCCCTTTTACGAATAAAGGCATTGTAGTCCTCGACTATCTTTTCATTTTTCTCTAATTGACTTAAATTTTCATATCCTCCATTGGCTAGCTCTTCAATAGGAACTAAATGACTTTTTAATCTAGTATTTACTGTTTCCTCTTCCATCCACTTATATCTTTCTTTCAGATACTTTAATGGCTCCTTATTGCTAATATTCAGGTTTGTCTTGTCGGTTATCAATGCACAGTTTAAAGCTAGATAAGGCTCTACCTCTAAATCTTTTATTAAAGAGTCTGGAAAAACGTGATGATAATGTCTTTCTCCATTAACTAATTGGTTTCGACTTAGTTTGGATCCATCTGCAAAATCGTAAGCGCCAAGCTTATAAAATACGGCCATAATTGCTCTGGCCCTAATACTTTCTCGTTTTGGCCACCCCACTTTAATTAATTCCTCCAGTTCGACCAATGGATATTTATCTTGATTTAGAACAGGAACATCATTTTCAGAATAATGATCCCCATTCTCCTTTTTCTCTTTAAGTATCAACCTTTTTAAGGCTATATAATCATTATAGGCATTGCTTGCTGCAGAGTTTTCATATCTATCTGAGAAAAAAGATTTCCAAACGTATTTTTTTAGAATCTTATTGAATACTCCTTTTTCATCAACATTTTTTGGCTGGATATAATACAATGCAGCTATTACCGCAAGCACAGCATTAGTTGGAAGTCTTTGCCTATCATAAATACCTTCATTTTCAAGGAATTCAGCCATTTTTGATAAACCTTCCTCCATTTTAGACCAATTCTGCACCAATATCTCTTTGTCCATATCCCACATTCCACGTTGATTCGGAAGCTTATCCTGCATAAGAGCTGAAGTAGCAAGAATCATATAAGACATTCGCTCATAATACTGAACATTTGGATACTGAACTCTCAGATGATTTTCTAAATCATCCAAGGACTTTCCTGCTACTCCCTCAATTTCAGCGCGAATTATATCATATTGGGATAATGGTTTACTATTAGTATTCATATTGATAAATACCTGTAGAGCCGTCTCTTTACTTGTAGCCGATGGTAATGCTAAATAAGGCAGATTAAAATGAGTAATCGTTTCTCTAATATCCCTAATTTCATTGAGCAGCTCATTCTTTTTTTCCATCCATTGATTCAACTCCTCTTCAAAGTTATCATTACCAGATTTGGGTTTAGAAGGTTTAAGGGCTTCGTTAACCCAGTTTTCAAATTCTTTCCCAATATCACCAGGTCTAAATAATTCCATAGGAATACACCCTCGAACAAGAGATTTATCTGGTAGATCGACCCAAAGTGGTTTTATCCTTCCTTGATTATCTTTCCAACGGTTCTTACTGTAAACAGAAATAAGTTCTTCATTTTCCTCCTCTTTAAATTGATCATATTTACTCAAATACAAGAAGTATTTTTCCCCTGTATAATTATTATGCATAGATCTCCAAATAGCAGTCAATCTTTGTTGGCCATCCAAAAGATGTTCTGTAACTCTACCATTAGTTTCAGGTGCTGTTACCAAGTAACGGGAGATAAATTGCTCCTTGTCTACATCTAGAAGTAAAGTCACACCTAAAGGAAGATTCTGGATAACTGTTTCTAAAAGGCTACAAATTCGATTTTTATCCCATGCCTGGTGACGTTGAAAACGCGGAAGTTTAATCTCTCCATTCTGAATTTTCTGAAACCAGGTTGAAAGTTGTCTATCTTGTGCGCTACTTGAACGCATTTTACTAGTTTTCATCAATTATAAATTTGTTTAATATCACTTTAAATCTTTTTTCTGCACTCAAGCTTTCATTCCAGGCTTCCTTCAAATCTGCCAAGGCCTCATCTACAGTCGGAAGGTCATCCTCAATAACCCTTTCTAAATAAAGCGGAATATTAAGATTGAAATCATTTTCTTTTATTTCCTTCAGATCAGCAATCATTACGTGGTTTTCTACATTCTCATAATCTTTATACCAATCATAAATTTTCTGAACATGTTCCGGCTCAAGGAAATTCTGTGCTCTTCCCATTCGAATTTCCTCAGAAGCATCGATAAATAGTACTTTATTCTTTTTCTCTGCTTCCTTATTCTGTTTAAATACTAACACACAAGCAGCCAGCTGTGTTCCATAAAAGATATTAGGACCCAAACCAATTACTGCTTCCAGTAAATCTTGTTCAATCAGTTTCTTTCGAATCTTTCCTTCTGCATTTTTCCGGAATAAAGCTCCATGAGGTAACACTACCGTCATTCGGCCGGTACTATTCATTGACTTCACCATATGCTGTACCCAGGCCATATCTCCATTTCCTTTAGGTGGAACTCCGGCAATATTTCTTCCGTAGGGATCATTAGCCCAGTTTTCAGCACCCCATTCTTTTAATGAAAAAGGAGGGTTGGCAATTACACAGTCAAAGTTTTTAAGCCCATCGGCCTTGAAAAATGCTGGATTTCTTAAGGTATCGCCCCGAACTATTTGAAAATCTTCCATTCCATGAAGAAACATATTCATCCTGGCGATAGAACTAGAAGTAAGGTTCTTCTCCTGTCCAAAAAGCTTTAAAGTCCGGTAATCCTCATTATTTGCTCTTAGATGATCAACACATTCCAGTAACATCCCACCAGTACCACAGGCCGGATCATAAATACTTTCACCCTCATGTGGATCAAGTATTAAACCTAGTAGATGAACCACAGAACGAGGAGTATAAAATTCCCCAGCTTTCTTATTGGTTAGATCGGCAAAATGCTTTATCAAATATTCATAAGCCTGACCCAGCATATCTGGATCCACTAATTCATTTGACAAAGTATATTGGGAAAAATGCTCAATAAGATCTATTAGCAGCCTATCCGAAAGCTTATTTTTATTACTCCATTGAGCATCACCAAATATTCCATAGAGATAATTTTGATTTACCTGCTCAATACAACGTAATGCACTTTCTATTTTTTGGCCAACGTTAGTTGCAGTTTCTCGCACATCATTCCAATGGCAGCCTTTCGGTACTTCAAATCGATGGAATTCTGGCAATGATGCATAATCTTCATCTCCATCTGATTCTTCTAAAGCTTTCTGATATTCTTCATCATAAACATCAGATATTCTTTTAAAAAATAAAAGCGGAAATATATATACTTTGAAATCTGAAGCATCTACTGGCCCTTTCAGGATCCAGGCCGCTTTAGATAAATATTGCTCCAATTGAGACAGATTTATTTTTTCTTTTTGCATTAAAAAGAGGAAATTTAATTAAGTAAAAAGCTAAAAAAAAAGTAGGGATTAGCATTTCGAGCCAGCAGTAAATATAGAAAAATCTTAGAGTAATGTTAATATAGATCTAAGAGAATATAGTCGCATTGATAACCTAGTGAATTTCAACCTTCTTAGCTTAAATACGCTATAATATGCCAGAAAAAAAAATCAAATAAATTAAACATCACTCACAGGGAATTATATGAGTTAGTATGGTCTAAACCATTTACAACCTTAGCAAAAGAATATAATTATTCTGATAATGGATTGAGGAAGATTTGCAAAAAACACAATATTCCAACCCCTAAAGCCGGACATTGGGCAAAGTTTAGACATGGAAAATCTTCTCCTAAGAAACCTTTACCTAAAAGTGAAAACATTAGAATTGAAATTGACTTTAGAGATAAAGAAAACAAGACTATTCATTCAAATAGTCGGTTAGCCAGAATCAAAAATGAACTTCAAAATTCAGATTTGAAGTTTGATGTTCCAGATAGATTATCCAAACCGTATCCAGCTGTTAAAAATGCGAAAAAAGTATTAAGGGATAGGAAAAGTGATTGGTTTGGCCAAGGTAAGGATATCATTTTCTCAAGAAGTGAGTGTCTTGCAACAGAAGTAACGAAAGCAAATATTCCCAGAGCATTAAGGGTATGGAATGCTTTAATAAATCTAATCTTACAAAGAGGTCATAAATTTTCAAATGATGAAAATTTCGAATTTTTAATCAATGATGAAAAATTTCAAATAAGAGTAAGAGAGATTTTAAAAAGAATAAAAGTTAATGATTCTTCATGGGAACGTTATGAGATGGTAGGTTCAGGGGTATTATCCGTTAAAATAGAAGATACTTATCCCGTTAAGGAATGGCGAGATCAAAAAACCAAAACCTTAGAAGATCAATTACTGAGTATTCTGGCTAAACTGGAATTATTATCCGAAAAGAAAAAACAAAATCGCATAGAGCGCGAAGCCTGGCACAAAAAATATGAAGAAGAGGAAGTAATAAAAAAAGTAAGAGAGGAAAAAGTAGATACAGAAATAAGTAGATTCAAAAACTCTTCGGTACTGCAACTCGCTGGCATAAATCTCAATATTTAAGAAACTTTATTGAACAGTTTGAAAACTATGCTATTCAGACAAATTCTCTAAACAAAGAAAAACAAAAGTGGATTAACTGGGCTAGAGAAAAGGCCAATTGGTATGATCCTTTTGTGGAGAAGGAAGTTGATTTGTTGAAGGATAGGGATAGGGAAACATTAAAACAAAAATTGAATTGGTGAGCAAATTCAATCTGATTAAATAGCAGTTTAAAAATAATCTCCGAATGTTTAATCCCAAATTCTAATTAAAACATCTTCTATTTCGCTTTTTGAATCATTTGAATACATCCAACATTTGATATCTAAGGGATCAGTTCCCAGGATTAGAATAATTGGATTTTGTGTCCCGGATGTTGGGCAAAAGGCAATTTCCTTTAAAGTTTTAAAATCCAACTGACTGACATAGGAATTATTGAAAGGATGTGAATGCCAATCGCCCAAATAAGAAACTGCTCCACCACTCTTATTAAATAAATTTGTCAACTTTTTTTGCTGGTAATCCCCATCAGGCAAAAAATAATTATTTAAGTGAACTGCTTTTGGACCTGGGCCAATAATATTTGATAGAACCAAATCTCCTTCTTGAGAAGTATAACCCAAAAGCATACCACCTGTCTCATTTGGCATGAATTCCATGGTGAAATCAATTAATTTAACATAAAGATTTCTTTTAATCCATATTTTTATCATTGCAATAAGGACACTTTGGATGGGTTTGAAGATTATACATTTTCCAACTTGGTAAAATTGGATTTTCCTTTTCGTCAACCATAGATAAAACACCTATATCGAAAGTTAATTTATCTCCTATGAAAAATTGAGCAACCAACCGTACTCCCGCTAAGCTTATATTATACATATCATAACTAGAGCCAGTAAAAGTTATATCGCCACAGCCTCTTGGTTGAATTCCGCCACTTTTATTCTCTGGAGGAGGAGTTATTTTATTATCAAAAAGGGAATACTGCAAACACATCCAGCAACCATTCCTTTCTCCTGGAAGTATTTTAGCAACAATTCCACCCAAAGCACCTCTTCTTCCTTCAATTGAAACGAATGGAATTTCTCTCTCCCAGCATAATTTTGAAAGGTAATGACTCACCCCTTCCTCAGCCGAAGCATCATAAACCAGATCGGTATCATCAATAAACCTTTCAACACCCCTATTCTTATCACGAAATATATCTTCTGTACTTCCAATTTTGTGAATTATAACTTCAATATTTACAGCAGGATAGTTTTCGGATAGGAATTGTTTTAAGGCAACAGCTTTATTTTGACCGATATATTTATAGCCTAAAGGCCACCTAACACTGGAAGTTGTATCTAATGTATCAAAATCAAGAAGCTTCAATTTCGCAACTCCATTTTTCGCAAATTCAATTGCTGAGAAAGCTCCTAAAGTTCCTAATCCAACCATTGATATAGTTTTATCCTTAAAACCAGATGAATCTGGTATTCTAACCGATAAATCTTCGGGCTCTATACTATAAACGGGAATATTAATTTGGTAAAGAAAATTTTTCTTTTTCACCTTACCAAAACATACAAACATCCACCCCCAGCCTATTTTACCGGGTTCAATTTCTTCAGGAAAAATCAATCCCGCAATATATTCAAACTTTACAGTTTTAGTATTTATAAAGTACTTTTTTGGAATGGGATAATCGTTATCATTTAGGAAACTATAAAAATCTTCAAACTTATTTCCCTCTTGGAAAAAAGAAGGAAATTTGTTGAACATATACCATCTAGTTTTTACTGTGGTATGATTATTATTGGAAAACGGAAATGGTGGACCAATCTTATCATTGTTCTCGTCAAACCACTGCTCAGCTTTGAAAATTATATTATCCTTAAAACTATCCTCAATATTATTCTGGTCAATAATAGGGTTTACTTCTGAAGCAAGTTTAGGATATGAAACGCTTACGAAACCGTACTTTAATAACTTTAGTGGGTCTTCAGAGCTAGGAATCTTATCATTAAAAAAATAAGGCCTATCACTCATAAGAGCAACCTTCCCATGAGATATAAAATATTCTGACCACGGTTCAGCCTGTTCATCAAGATCTGAAGCTATCTCTTCTAGATCAGTTATTGATCCTTTGGAAAAAACTATTGGCAATCTAGTTTCTAGATATTCCCCTATCGAAGTTATATCCCAAAATTGAGAAGGTCGTGGAAGCAGACATAAGTTTTTATGACTTGGATGTTGGTGTCGTGGAAGTGACACGTTTATAACTAAAACTTCAGGCCGAAAATAAGGATAGTTATCTGGGAAGTTAATCTCAACATCAAGTGAATCTCCTATATCAATTCCAAATTCACCTTTAGGAATAGTACAAAAAAGCCTCAATCTATCAAAGGCTAAGGCTTTTTCGTCTTTCTGAAAGTCAATATTTCTTGAGGTTAAACTTTTTAGCTCAGCATCAAGTAAATCTGGATTTTCTTTAAACCATACTTCCATTAGCCTACAGGTCTTGTTCCAGGAGGTTTAGGCGGATTCTGTGGTTTAGGGTTAGGTTTCCCTGGTTGATCTGGTTTTCCATGATGATCAGGCTTATCCGGTTTTGCCGGTCTTCCCGGGTTTTCTGGTTTTGACATAAAATGGGTATTTAAAATTTCCTAAATATAAATCAGAATAATAAATGCAGTAAGGGGAAAAATCCCCAAATTGTTATTGCCACCGTTTGAATTTTATTTTCTTACTTTAAATTAAGCAAGTATAGATCTTTTAATTTATTTCTATTAAAATGTTAAAATTTGTTAAAGCGATACCAATCCGGTGACCATTTTTTTTAGACTTCTGGGAGCCTTCATAAACACTATAAATTTTAAAAAATGGTCGTTCCCTCCGACTCCACATGAAGCGCAGCTATGCTGCGGATTAAAAAAAATAAAAATCTGCCAGGTATTTTCGCCTGAGCAGATTTTTTTGTTTTAAGACGCCTGGCCCGATAGGGAGAGTGAAGCATAGATGCATTTCCTACTTAGGAATATTAGGGTTCTACAAACCCTCCGACTCCACATGAAGCGGCAATACCGCAGCAGATTTAAACTAAAGGATTCCCGTCAAGCTCGCTTAAACGGGAATTTTTGGTTTTAAGATGTGGCTTGTTTTTACAAGCCGCGATTGACATTTCCTAATTAGGAATATTAGGGTTCTACAAACCCTCCGACTCCTCTGCCGAAAACTGCTCTCCACCACTTTATTTTAGTATTTTTGCTCCTATGAATAAATTAGATATTCGCACGGTAAATGTTGTGCAATATGTGCAACCATTACGAGAAGGCGGCTCCTTGCCTGCAATTGTTAAAGCAGACGACGATTTTCTTTACGTAATAAAATTTAGAGGCGCCGGACAAGGTAAAAAAGCACTTATAGCCGAATTTATTGGTGGAGAATTGGCACGTGCGCTTGGCTTAAACGTTCCGGAATTGGTTTTTATGAATCTTGATGATTCCTTTAGCAAAACCGAACCCGACGAGGAGATCCAAGATCTTCTCAAATTTTCTGTGGGTCTGAATCTTGGTTTACACTTTTTATCTGGATCCATCACTTTTGATCCTTTGGTTAGTGAAGTTGATGCCCTAACAGCATCAAAAGTAGTGCTTCTAGACAGCATTATAAGCAACATAGATAGAACCGCAAAAAACACAAATTTGCTGCATTGGAACAAGGAACTTTGGGTAATAGATAATGGAGCGAGTTTTTATTTTCATCATGATTGGAAAACCTGGGAAAATCATCTAAGCAGAACATTTCCTCTTATAAAAGATCATGTGCTTTTGCAAAAAGCGACTCGTTTGGAGGAAGCTTCAAAAGAAATCCAGCAAAAATTTGATCCTGATCTAATTAATGAAATAATCACGAACATCCCAGAAGAATGGCTCGTTAGCAAATCTGATAGCATGAACAGCAAGGAGATTAAAGAAGCTTATATTGAGTTCTTAAAATCCCGACTTTCAAAGATAGATGTACTCGTAAAAGAAATAGCAGATGCAAGATAAATACACTTTTGAATATGCTATTATAAGAATTGTGCCCAAAGTGGAGCGCGAGGAATTCTTTAATGTGGGCGTTATCTTATTCTGCAAACGAAAGAAATTCATCGGAATCAAATATTACATAGATCCGGAAAAACTGAAGGTGTTTTCTTCAGAAATAGAGTTATCGACTTTTGAAGATTATTTAAAGGCCTGGGAATTAGTTTGCAAGGGTGAACCAGAAGGAGGAAAAATTGGTGCCATGGAAGTTTCAGATCGGTTCCGTTGGTTATCGGCTTGCAGAAGCACGGTAATTCAGAGTTCTAAAACTCATCCCGGTTTAACAGATGATCCACAATCTACATTAGAAGATATTTTCCAAAAACAAGTGCTTTAGATTCGCTTCCGAAGAAATCTTAAACTAAGGTTAAAAGCAAAGAAACCGCCTAGATAGTTTTCAAAAGAACGCTATTTAATGTATACTAGAGCGCTATTAAAAGAATATTATGAAAGACAATAACATACTTAATTATATAAAGAACGTACTTCAAAATATGCCATCAGATTGGGTAGGACTTACTACCCATCGTTTGGATATTTACGATGAAAAATTGGCGAAAACCCAGTTTTTACAGCAATTTGAAACATTATACGAGAACAATAACTTCGAAACTACTTCTCTATCAATTCTACCAACGGCTTACGATTATATTCGTTTAGGTCATCCGTTGTCTTGTATTTTGGAATGGGGAATTGCAAAACTGAATGATCTGGATGCAGATAACGTTATTAGTTTTTCATCTAAGACCATCCCTGTTTTGGCAATTCTTAGGAAGAATTTATTAGAAAACAAAAGCACTCAAATTCTTTATAAAGACCAATTACCAAAGATCTTTAATGCTGAAATTCTGAAAAAGGTTTACGGATATAAATTTGAAGTTAAAAAGGTTGAAAATTTAACAATTGTCGAAAAATTTGATGGAAGCACGGTATTTATTTCAGATGAAATTGCAGTTAGCAAAATGGAACTTCCAACCAATATCGATTTTTATGTTAGTCTGCATGAACAGCTTGGAAGTGTACTCGTGGTGAATGGAGAAAAAAATGAAAGCTATATTTCCGATATTCAGCATGTAAGAAGAAGAGAAACCGTTGCTATGACGCCGGCAAACTCTCTTGTTGCTTTAAGATCTTTTGCTAATGGTTCTCCCTTAGAGGATCATAAAGATAATTCTGCCAGCGGTCAAAAAAGTAAAAATAAAACTGCTGTTTTAAACTCGATCAAAGAAATAACAGGAACTAACTTAACACCGTTAGTTGCCTCTAGTGGACTTTCCATTCAATATGCCATAATGATGGGACTTATTGATGATGCATTAGAACATCATAAAGGAAAGGCTATAAAATTCATTGTTCCTCCAAACTGTTATGGAGGTACCAACGATCAGGCAAGACGGGTTGCTGCATGTTTAGATAATGTAGAAGTGGTAGATCTTCCTGTAGATGGCGATAATGAGATGGTACAAAGTATCAATACCGTTTTAGACAAAATTGCTTCAGAAGATGCGGTACCATATATCATTGCTGAAATACCAACAAATCCTAGAGTAGAAGTTCCAGATCTTGAAAACTTAAAAGCTGCTTTAAGTAAAAAGCGCAAAACAGATTCTGGTGAAGTTGCGATAGATCCTGTTTTTATATTAGACCAAACCTTCTGCCCCAACATTCACTTTTTAGGAGAAGGAGAAATTCTTTCTACCGTAAGAACAATTTCGTACGCAAGTGGTTCTAAATTTCCAAGCGGCGGAAAATGTACTGCAGGTTATGCGGTGGGGAATAATAACACGGAAAGATTAATGCAGAAGATCGAACTGCATCTTGCACTTTGCGATAATGAGGCAACTTCGCTTCAGTATGAAATATTAGCAAAGCAACTTCCTTCTATGAATCAGCGAATTGCTGAAGCATATAAGAACACGAGGGAATTTGTGAATTATATTCATGAAACCTTACCAAATGCAAAGATCAATTTTGTTTCAGAAGAATTAGCAAAGCAAGGATTTACACCCTCTGTTTTCTCCTTAGATCTTCCAACAAAAGGAAAGAATGCTGAAGAAAAAGAGGCTCACAAACGAGAACTTAATTTGAAGCTGATCAACCTGATGATCACAGAAATTCCTGACCAAAGTAAATTTTGTGTAAGCTACGGTCAACTAAAGGGCTGTTACTGGACCATCCCGGCAACTTCAACACAAGGAACCACGAAAGAAGGCGATAAAGATTATATAGTACGCGCATCCTTATCACCAAACCTCGATCTTGAACTTCATAAAGAAATATTTTCTAAGTTTGTTGAAACAATTAACTAATTAAAGAGCACAAAACTCTAAAATAAATAAAACTCTATGGCAGCAGGATTTTTCGCGTTGTTAGACGATATAGCAGTTCTCATGGATGATGTGGCTGCAATGAGTAAGATCGCCACTAAAAAAACAGCAGGTATATTAGCAGATGATCTAGCTGTGAATGCGGAGAAAGCTTCAGGATTTGTTTCGTCTCGGGAATTACCAGTACTCTGGAAAATAACCAAAGGTTCTTTCCTGAATAAGCTCATTATTCTGCCAGTAGCTTTTCTATTAAGCGCTTATTTACCGGGAGCTATTATTCCTATCTTATTAATTGGTGGAGTCTATTTAGCCTACGAAGGAGCAGAGAAGATTTATGAATATCTCTTTCATCGTCAGGATAAAAAACCAAAGGAAGAACTGGTAGAAATGACACCTGAGGAAGTATTAGCATTCGAAAAAACTAAAATAAAATCGGCTGTTATCGTAGATTTTATTTTGTCTATAGAGATCGTAATTATTGCCTTAGGCACCGTAGCTAATGAACCAATTTCATCACAAATTCCGGTTGTAACCATTGTAGCAATCTTAGCAACTGTAGGTGTTTATGGAATTGTTGCTTTACTGGTAAGAATGGATGATGTCGGTTATAAATTAATAGCCTCAAGCAATAACAAGCCTGGATTTCTTAAAAGTTTTGGGACTGGTTTAGTGAAGACTTTACCTTATCTAATTCGTGGTTTAGGGGTTTTAGGAACTATCGCAATGATACTAGTGGGAGGAGGAATATTTATTCATAATATACATTTCATTCATGAGCTTGTGAGTTTCTTACCTTCACTAATAGCCGAATTCATTGTTGGTCTTATAGTGGGAATAATCGCTGTAATAATAGTGAAATTGGTAATGAAAGTGATCGGTAAAAAGAAAGTTGAGCATTAAATTTTGTGAAAATATTTTTAAATTAATAATCTACCTTTATTTTAAATCCAAAGCATTTAATCTAAAATCGGTATTATGAAAAAGATATTAGTTGTTATTACCTCGCACAAAGAACTAGAAAACACCAGCGATACCACCGGTTTATGGATAGGTGAATTTACAGATCCTTATTACGAATTTATAGATGCAGGACATCAGGTAACTCTTGCAAGTCCGAAAGGTGGCATGCCACCAATAGATGAAATGAGCGAGCTTACCGAAAACATCACGAATTCTAACAGAAGATTTCAGAAGGATAAGATCGCGAAACAAGCATTAAGCAATACTGCGAAGTTAGATGGGATCTCCGCTGCTGGATACGATGCTTTATTTTTCCCTGGAGGTCACGGCCCAATTTTCGATCTAGCTTCAAATGAAAAGAGTGGGAAATTGATATTAGAGTTTCTATCCAGTGGAAAACCTGTTGCTTCTGTTTGCCACGGACCTGCAGCATTAATTAAAGCAGCAGAACTAGAACCTTCTATTTTAAAAGGAAAAAAAGTTACTGGATTTTCCAATGTGGAGGAAAAGTTAGCCCTTAGGTCTAATAACATCCCATATACTTTAGAAGATCGATTAAAGGAACTGGGCGCAGATTATCATAAAGGCACTTTGCCATTTATATCTCATGTGGAGCAGGACGGACTTTTAATTACCGGACAAAACCCACTTTCAGCAGGACCAACAGCAAAAGCTTTATTAGATTTTTTGAAGAATAATTAATAGCTCTTTTCTTGATTCATTTTAATAAGAATAGCTCTTCAGAAATTATAAAAATTATCTGAAGCATATTCTTGTTAGTATAATTTTCATTTTCTCTCTTTTAAGAAATAGTATTTAAGCTTTAACATCTCCTTGTTAAAGAATGTTAGGAACCTGAAATTTTATAGCTTTTAAAAGTAGCTTTAATTAAAGAAGAAGAATTCTTCGCATAACAATACTAACTAAAATTAAATATTATGAAAACTCCTAACTACGACGATACTCAAGGAAAACACCCAATCCCACATGCAAAAGGAATTTCAAAAGATGAAAAAAAGGATGACAAAAAGAAGGATGAAAATAAAAAGGATAAGAAATAATAGTTCCCTTTTTTAGAATCCAGCTACTAACAATTTAAAATTTTAATTATGAGTAAAAATAATGTCAACCCAGAGAAAGCGAGTAAGAAAGAGCAGGCAATCAATCAATCTGCCACTCATGGTGAAAAAATAAATCATCAAGTAAAAGACAAAAGAGAACATACTGAGCCTAGAGATAATTTATCTTCTAAGTCATAATCTCAAAAAATAAAAATTCCCGATCAGATTAAAATGATCGGGAATTTTTATTTTATAATATTTTGATGAGGATTATTCCATGATATGCAATTCGGTAAATTCTTTATCTATTATTAGGGTGTTATCACCATTTAATTTAATATCTTCAAAAGCAATTTCTTCATTATCTATTTCAATTTTAGAAATCTTAAAAGGCAACCCAAGTAAATTCAGCTTAAAGGTTTTATAACTTGTAATAAAGCTTCCTGCTTTATGTTGCTGAATGATCAACTCATTTGTCTTCCCAGTAAGCTTAAAAGTCCTTAAGCTATAACGCCCTTTGGTATAATCGTAGCCATCATGGGCATCATCATATAAGTAAGAAGTTTCCTTGCCAGATTTATAGTAAACGTCTAAAGTGATCTCCTCTATTACTTTCTCTCCCACATACTGTTGAATTGGATATTTAGGAATCAATGAACCTTCTTTTACAAAAATAGGCATGCTGTCTAGATCTGCTTCCACCCAAATTTCCTTTCCACCTATACTAATTTCGTTATTCCAGTAATTATACCAGCGTCCTTTTGGAAGGTATAATCTTCTACCTTTAGAGTTAGCTTCAAGAATTGGACAAACTAGGATTTTATCTCCAAAAATAAATTCGTCTGTTCTGTAATGTGTCTGAATATCCTCCTGATCGTATAACACCAAAGATTTTAGAATCGGCGTTCCTTCACTTAAATAATTCCAAAATGAAGTATATAAATATGGTAATAGTTGATATCTCAACTCAATGAATTTTTTCACCACCGAAGTCACCTCATCCCCAAACATCCAAGGTTCTTGTTCTCCATGATCTCCGGAAGAGTGCGTTCTACAGAAAGGATGAAAAACTCCCAATTGGATCCATCTTGCGTAAAGCTCGCCATTAGGTTGCTCTGCAAACCCTCCTATATCACTTCCTATAAAAGAAAATCCTGAAAGCGCCATTCTTTGTGCCTGCACGTTAGCAATCCATAAATGTTCCCAAGTTGCAATGTTATCTCCAGTCCACGAAGACGTGTAGCGTTGTGTGCCAGAATATGCCGCGCGAGTAATCACAAAAGGTCTCTTAGGATATCCAAACTTTTTTAAGCCTTGATAAGTGGCTCTAGCCATTTGCATCCCGTAAATATTATGAGCTTTTCTATGACTACAAGGATTTCCATCGTAATCGTGTCTAACATCATCTGGAAAGGTTTTATTAGGAACTTCCATTACAGCAGGTTCATTCATATCATTCCAAACTCCTTTTACTCCTATATCTTCAATAAGCTCTTTAAACAAACCAGACCACCATTCTCTAACTTCAGGATTCGTGAAGTCTGGGAAATAACATTCTCCAGGCCAAACTTTTCCTTTCATATAAGGGCCATCTGCTCGTTTACAGAAATAATCGTTTTCTAATCCTTCTTTAAAAATTTCGTAATCCTTATCTATTTTAATCCCCGGATCTATAATCACAATCGTTTTAAAACCATCTTTCAACAGATCCTGGACCATTCCTTTTGGATCTGGGAAATATTCTTTATTCCAGGTAAAGCATCTAAAACCTTCCATGTAATCTATATCCAAATAGATTGCATCGCAAGGAATTTGAAGTTCTCTAAATTTTGCTGTCACTTCTTTCACCTTAGAGTCTGGATAATAACTCCATTTACACTGATGGTATCCTAAGGTCCACAGTGCGGGTAATTGATGAGGCTTTCCAGTAAGATCGGTATAGTTGGCCACAACATCTGTCATCTGCGGACCGTAGATGAAATAGTAGTTCATCTCCCCTCCTTGCGCCCAAAAACTAGTTACATTTTTGCGTTCATGGGCAAAATCGAAAAAGCTTCTAAAGGTGTTGTCGAAGAAAATTCCATAAGATTTACCGTGATGCAACCCCGTATAAAATGGAATAGCTTTATAAATTGGATCGGTTTCTTTACCGTACGCATAAGAATCTGTTACCCAATTCTCGAAGCGTTTACCTTTCAAGTTTAAATGAGTTGGCTTATCTCCTAATCCATAATAACTTTCACCATCTTGTGAAGTCTTACTCATTTTCACGATATTCCCACCAAACTCATAACTCTCTTCCCAGTGAAAACCCAATTCATCATGACTCACCAAGGTTTTATCCTTCGCATCATAAATGTTCACCTTTAAGTCGGCTTTATTGATATGGCAGATCAGCTTTTGGGTTGTAATGATATATTCTGTCTCGGCTTCTTGAATATCTAAATAGTTATAACCAGTGCTGGCATATTTAGTTATTGCATAGGAAAAGTCCTTATCGAAATTTGAAGTTGTAGAATATCTAAATCTAATTACACTATCCCGAACAATGGTTATTTGAAGTGTGACATCATTTTCTGTTCTAAAATCTAGAACATCAATATTCTTTTTGTAGGAAACTATTTTGTTAGGAAACTGATTTCCTTTTAATTCTAATTCGGTATTCGTGATCATAGATAGGGTGCTAGAAAATAAGTTGTAAACGTACTAAAAAAAGCAAAATCAGCTACTTGCTTTTCCATAATAATAAAGGCATTTCATTGCGCTAAATGCAATTTATCAGGCTAATTTTCAATATTTTGTAATTAGTCTAAAATATGCTGAAAAACAACCACGCTTAAGGGTGGGATCATGACAGATGCTGAATAAGCCCTCTGATTCCATGTTTTATCTGTGATGTGAATAGCTTCAGAATTTGTTCTTCCGCTTCCGCCATAAGGCAAAAGATCACTATTGAAAATTTCCTCTATTTTTCCTGGACGATCAAGTCCAATTCTATAATTTTCGTTAACCATTGGTGTAAAGTTACAGACCACCAAAACATCATTTTCTGCATCATGTCCTTTTCGTAAAAATGAAATAACCGAATTTTCATTATCATCATAGGCGATCCACTCGAAACCTTGCGGACTAAAAGCTTTTTCGTAAAGTGCCGGAGTTTCTTTGTAAAATGAATTAAGTTCTTTTACAAAATTCAGCATTCCTTGATGGGGCAAATAGTCTAATAAATTCCAATCTAAACTCTTTTCAAAATTCCACTCTTCATATTGGCCAAATTCGCTTCCCATAAATAAAAGCTTCGCCCCGGGATGCATAAACATGAGCGCATACAAGGCTCTTAAATTTGCAAATCGCTGCCACTCATCTCCAGGTTGTTTGCTTAAAAGCGACTTTTTACCGTGAACAACCTCATCATGAGACAGCGGTAACATAAAATTTTCTGTAAATGCATATGCTAAGCTGAAGGTAATATCATTCTGATGAAATTTTCTATGAATTGGGTCTTTGCTGAAATAATCCAAAGTATCGTGCATCCATCCCATCATCCATTTCATCCCGAAGCCTAATCCTCCTTGATCTACAGGTTTTGTAACTCCCGAAAATGCCGTAGATTCTTCAGCTATAGTCTGTACCCCTTCAAAATTTTCGTAAACAGCAGTATTAAATTCCTTCAGAAAGGAAACTGCGGCGAGATATTCATTTCCTCCATAAATATTTGGATCCCACTCCCCTTCTTCTCTGGAATAATCCAGATAGATCATAGATGCTACGGCATCTACCCTAAGTCCATCTATATGATAATTCTCTAACCAAAAAAGTGCATTGCTTATTAGAAAAGAGCGCACTTCATTGCGTTCATAATTAAAGATCAAACTTTTCCAATCTGGATGGTATCCTTTTTTAAGATCTGGATGTTCATATAAATGTGTTCCATCATACATTCCCAAACCGTGACTGTCTGAAGGAAAATGCGCAGGAACCCAATCCAAAATAACCCCGATATCATTTTGATGGAAAGCATCTATTAAAAACATAAAATCTTGAGGAGAACCAAAACGTGAAGTTGGCGCGAAATAGCCAATTAACTGATATCCCCATGATGGATCATAAGGATATTCCATGATGGGCATCAATTCTACGTGAGTAAAATTCATCTCTTTTACATAATTCACTAGCTCTACTGCTAGTTCTTTGTATGTTAAGAAATCGCCATGTGCATTTTTCTTCCAAGAACCTAGTTGTACTTCGTAAACAGAATAAGGTTTGTCCAGATCATTTTTATCCTTTCTATAACCCATCCAATTGTTATCGGTCCATTTATAATCTTTAATGTCCCAAACTATAGATGCAGTATTTGGAGACCGTTCAAAATAATGTGCATAAGGATCTATTTTTTCGGTCACCACATTCTTATGTGTAGA
Organism: uncultured Antarcticibacterium sp.; assembly: GCA_964636585.1. GTDB lineage: Bacteria > Bacteroidota > Bacteroidia > Flavobacteriales > Flavobacteriaceae > Gillisia. Next base: position 26,449 of record CAZWSP010000005.1, on the reverse strand, counting down.
AGTGATCTTGAATTTATACCGCATTCCATTTTTTGCGATCGGAATAAAACCTTCCCAAATTCCTGAAGAATCCCAACGCACATTTAGCATATGTTTTTCTCCGTCCCAATAATTGAAATCGCCAACCACGGCAACAGATTTTGCTGAAGGAGCCCAAACTGAAAAATACACCCCATCTTCCCCATTTAGTTTCATAGGATGTGCACCAAACTTTTCATAAAGCTTGAAATGCTTCCCGGCCTTAAATAAAGAAATATCGAAATCTGTAAATAAACTGTGAGCTATTACTTGAGACATATGTTGGACTGCTTATAAATGAGCATTAGAAAATTATTGCGGAAACGATAAATTTATATTTCAAAACCATCAGGAATTATTGCGCCTTTTTTAACCACCACAATTCCTTCCTTCACATAATAAGTATCGGTTTCTGTTTCCTCTAAATCTGCATTCCCATTGATCTTTACATTGTTTCCAATACAACAGTTCTTATCCAAAATAGCATTGTTTATACTGCAATTTTCTCCAATTCCCATAGGGATCTTAGTGTCACGCTTTGCCAGTTCATCCAATGTTTGATAACTATCGCTTCCCATCATATAAGTATTGCTTACGGTAGAGCCACTGCCAATTCTAGAACGAATCCCAATAACAGAGCGTTCTATCTTTGCGGCATTTATTAAACAACCATCTGCGATTACTGCTTTAATTAATTCGGTTCCAGAGATCTTTGTTGTAGGTAACATTCTTGCACGAGTGAAAATTCGTTTAGAACTATCATAAAGATCAAATTTTGGAATATCATCTGTCAACCCAAGATTGGCTTCAAAGAAAGATTCAATATTTCCAATATCTGTCCAATAACCTTCAAATTGATAACTCAGCGTTTTGTGTTTATGTATATTCTGCGGAATGATCTCTTTTCCGAAGTCTACCGTAGATTCATCATTCATCAAATCTACCAAAAGATCTTTATTAAAGATATAGATTCCCATAGAAGCCAAGTGATTTCTACCTTCAGCTTCCATATCCTCACTTACTGGTGATTTCCAATCTTTTAATAGCTCTGTATTGGGCTTTTCAATAAAGGAGGTTATCAAATTGCTTTCATCGGTTTTAAGGATCCCAAAGGAAGTAGCGTCTTTTTCAGTAACAGGAAGTGTCGCAATAGAAATCTTTGCATTGCTGCTAATATGTTTTTCCAACATATCGTTAAAATCCATTTGATATAATTGATCTCCAGATAGGATCAAGGCATATTCAAAATCATGATTCATGAAATGATGCATACTCTGCCTTACAGCATCTGCAGTTCCCTGAAACCACGTATTATTCTGAAGCGTTTGTTCTGCAGCCAAAACATCTACAAAAGCCGAACTAAAGAAGCTAAAATGGTAGGTGTTCTTTATATGCGTATTTAATGATGCCGAATTGAACTGCGTAAGCACGAACATCCGTTTGATGTCTGAATTAATGCAATTGGATATTGGAATATCTACTAATCTATATTTTCCTGCTATTGGAACTGCGGGTTTAGATCGTGTTGCCGTTAAAGGATATAATCTTGAACCTTGGCCTCCGCCCATTATAATTGCTAATACCTTGTCATTGATCATGAATGCTGAATTAAAGATTTGTATAAATTAATATATTGCTGCGCCGATTCATCCCAGGAATGATCAATTTTCATGATTGTTTTTCTGGTTTTTTTAAATTCTGAAGAATCGTTATAAAACTGTGTTGCTCTTTCTATCGAATTGAAAATTCCTTTCACTGTGTTATCGGTATGTGTAAAGCCGAAGCCATCTTCCGAAATATCAACCACCGTATCTTTTAAACCTCCAATCTTATTTACAATTGGAATGGTTCCATATCGTAAAGAATACATCTGGTTTAAGCCACAAGGTTCTACTCGAGAAGGCATAAGTAGATAATCTGCACCTGCGTACATTTTGTGAGACAGGCTTTCATCATATCCAATAAATGCATTGTACTTTTTAGGATATTTGGTTACAAGTTTTACCAACTGTTCTTCAACTTTTTTATTCCCAGAACCCAGAAGAAGTATTGAAATATCTAATTTCTTTAACGCCATATCGAACACTTCTTTAAACAGATCTGCGCCTTTTTCCGCTACCAATCTTCCAATGAAAACGAACAGTGGCTTTTTCGGGTCTAAGCCGAATTCCTTACACAATTCATCTTTAGAAGCTTGCTTACCCAGATCACAGTTGGGTATTCCATAATTAGTTTCAATCATATCATCGGTTTCTGGATCCCAAACCTTGGTATCTATTCCATTTAAGATGCCAACACATTTCTGACTTTCTGAACTTATCAAACTTTCTAATCCGTTGGCTTTCAGCTTTAATTCTTCCATATAACTTGGAGAAACCGTAGTAACTCGCCAAGCGCATTTTATAGCTGTCGCCAACGGATTAATGCAATTATCCCAATCTAATAATCCGATATGCGAGGCAGGAAATGCCGGAATTAGATCCTTTTTGTCGTGTGAGAACCAACCTTGATACTGTGCGTTATGTATGGTGAAAACTGAAGGAATTTGCTTCAGCTTTTTATATTTATTAGAATGAGACATCATAAAAGGAATTAATCCAGTATGATGATCGTGGCAATGAATAATATCTGGCAATATTTTATTATGTAGGATCCAATCCAGGGCTGCAATTTGAAAAGCTACAAAACGTTCGGTATCATTTTCTGAATACACATACTCCTTAAATAGCAATTCTTGGATATCTACCAAAAATAATTCAAAACCCAGATGTGCATTTTCTAGCGTAAGAATCTTAAAATTAAAAGACTGCTTCCCAAAATTTACTTTTCCTTCATATATACTTTTAAAACTCTGTTCTTTGGTAAATTTATTATTGTAGAATGGCATGATCACCTGACTGGTGATTTCACCTTTATTCTGATATTTTGGTAAGGCCCCAACAACATCTGCCAATCCGCCAACCTTTGCAATTGGGTAACATTCCGCACTAATATGTACAATCTTCATTAAAATATATCTAAGCTATTAAACTTACAAAAAAATATTCCTGTTTTTAAGAATTCTTCAGTACTTAACATTTTAAATTTGATAAATCGCAAGATTGCTATCCAAAAACAAAAATTAACTCTTATTTTAAGATAATTTTAATTAGCAACCACCTCCATTACTGTTTCCATCGATTATTTTATTAACTTGCAAGGGGTTAAGTTTTATATTAATAGTTCCTACTTATGCCAAATTCCAATAATTCCACCATTCCCATCCAGAGAGAAGAATTATCTTTTAATCTAGAGCAGTTTTTTCAATTAACTCCGGATGTTGTTTGTATTGCAGATCACTCCGGGATTTTGAAAAAAGTAAATCCTGCTTTTTCAAAATTGCTTGGTTACAGCATGGATGAGTTAATTAATAGTTCTGTAAACAAATTTATTTATTATGAAGATAAACTAAACACCTCTCGCCATAGAGAGAATCTTAGAGAGAAAAACCCAGTTTTAAATATTGAAAATAGATATGTCACCAAGAAAGGAGATATTATTTGGCTTTCCTGGACATCCATTTCTGAACCAGAAAGTCTGTTAATTTATGCCATTGCCAAAGACATCACTCACGTTAAAAAACTAGAAGAAGAGCGAAATTTACTGCTAATCGAATTGGCCAAATTAAACGCCGATCTTAAGAAATTCACCTATACCACTTCTCACGACCTAAGATCTCCAGTAAATAATTTGCTGTCTCTTTTCAGCTTATTAGATATGTCTCAGATCGAAGATGAACAAACTCTGGAATATATTGAATTGCTTAATTCCTCTACAATCCAGATGAAGAATACGCTGGATAAATATGTAGATGCCATTAGCCAAGAGAAAAAAATTAATATTCAGCTTGAAGAATTGAGCTTAGAGGATACCTTTTTTACTGTTATTAATTCTATTAATACGCTGGTGCAAAAGTCTGAAACCAATTTTGAAGTGGATTTCTCTGAAGCACCAGAAGTTAAATTTAGTTCGTTTTATTTACAAAGTATCTTGCTTAATCTAATTTCAAACTCTATAAAATACGCCAATCCAAAAATTGCTCCTCAAATAAAAATCGGTTCCAAAAAGAACCAGCAAGGAGTTGAAGTAACTTTTACAGACAATGGGCAGGGATTTGATATGGAAAAAGTAGGCGATGCTATTTTTGGGTTACACCAGAGCTTTCATAATAACAAGGACAGTAAAGGAATAGGACTCTATCTTATAAAAAGCCATATGGATAGCTTAGGAGGAAAAATAAGTGTACAAAGCAAAGTAAATGAAGGAACCACCTTCATCCTTACTTTTATAGATTAATTATTTGCTTATCATAGAACTCCATTACAATTCACAATCCTCACCACACATTTAATGTTAGGCTTCAATCTATTCTATTAAGCTGAGCCAGATATTTAAAACATCTAAACAGCTACATTATTCTTAAATTTTACTTCAATATTTTAATAACCAATTAAATACTTTAACTAAAAATATACACATATATCAATAAATACTTCTTTAGGTATGTTTATTGATAAATAGATACTGCAACTGATTTAACCTTTCTATTCATTTTTAAACCTTCAAAAATTATGGAAGTTAAAAAAACTACACAAGCAGATCTTAACAAGAGAACCGTATTATTCCTTCAAATTGGATTAATCATCGTCCTATTACTTGCCTATTTTGTGGTGCAATGGCGTTCTTATGACAAAGCCGAAGCTGTACAGCAAGTAAATTTGAACCAGAGTTTAGATGAACTGGAAATCCCAATCACCACCTTACCCACTCCTCCACCGCCGGTAATGCCCGTTGCTCCCGACGTGATTGAATTGATCCCTGATGATAAAGAAGTTATTGAAGATCCAATAAAATCTTCTGAAATAGATAATGAACCAGTGGAGATAGATGCAATTAAAGAAGTGAAGAAAAATGTGGAAGTAGAAACTGTGCCCTTCATTTTAATTGAAGATGTTCCAATATTTCCGGGTTGTGAAAACTTGAGCAACAATATTGAGCGCAAAGATTGTATGAGTGAGAAAATAACCAAATTCATCAATAAAGAATTCAATTCAGGACTTGGGAATCAACTTGGACTAACTGGAATCAATAGGATAACCGTCATGTTTAAAATTGATACTAACGGAGATATTGTAGATATCCAAACCCGTGCACCTCATCCTAAATTAGAGCAAGAAGCACTTCGCGTGATTCAAGCATTACCTAAAATGAGACCTGGTATGCAACGTGGAACTCCTGTAAATGTGCAATATTCCTTGCCAATCGTATTTAAAGTTCAGAATTAAGAAATCTAAAAAGCCACTTGAAAAAGTGGCTTTTTTTATATTGTAAATGATTCTTCGAATATTAACCTAAAGCCTTTTCCTTCTCTTTTTCCTTTTTTTCTACCTTATAATCTGCTATGGAATCTGGATGAACATAATCATCTATTTCAGAATTTATTTCTGCTCCCAATAATATTATAAAACAAGTAATATATAACCAAAGCATTAATACCACCACTGCAGAAATAGATCCATAAACTTCTCCATAATTTCCGTAGTTACTTACATAAAATGAAAATCCCCAAGAAGCTAAGAGCCATACAACTGTTGAAAAAATTGCACCTGTAAGCACCCATTTAATATGTGGCCTTTTTCTGGTTGGAGCAAATTGATATATCACACATAAAAAGAGTGTAACTATTACTGCCAAGACAATCCATCTTAAGATAGCGATGATTTTCTCTGTATCCTCAGGCAGTCCCAACTTGTGCATGAAAGTTGGAAAAAGTACAATAAATGCCAGACTAAGTAAAATTAGAAGAGTTCCAGCAATTGTAAAGATCGAGGCCATTGCTATTTGTTTAATAAATCCTCTGCGTTCTATGGTGTCGTAGGCGATATCTATCCCTTCAAACAAAGACTTGGTTCCCTTGTTAGAACTCCAAATACTAAACAAGATCCCGATGGCTGTTCCCCAGCCTAAAGTTGTTCCCGGAGTAGAAAGAAAAATTTCTACTCGTTGTTTTAATAAGGAAAAAGCTTGATCTGGCATCATTACGGCCAGCTGAGATAATTGTTGTTCTATTTGCTGAGGATCTGTTGCTAGTCCATAAATAGACATCAAGGCCATAATTGCAGGAAAGATCGCTAAGAAACCATAAAACGCTACCCCTGCTGAAACTATCCCAACATTATCTGCAGAAATTTCATTTTTCACCTCAATCAAAATTGTTTTCCATCCTGAGAAAGGAATCTTATGTGGGGAATCTACGCAATGACTTAGGTCTTTATTATCGCTCATTAAATATGTTGAATTTTGAATGAGCTCAAAATAAAACTTTAATTATTGTTTCTGTTTCAATTCATACTAAATGAATGTTAATAAAGCATAAGCTGATTAATCCTAAATCAGCGAAAACCTAATAGTATTAAAATTCCTATAAAATTAAATTAAACAAACGTTTAATTTAAACAATTGTTTAATTTTGTATCCAATAAATTATCCGCTTATGGAATTTGGTGAAAAACAAATACACATTTTAATAATTGCTGAAAAGCTGTTTGCAGAGAATGGTTTCGATGGAACTTCTGTTAGGCAAATCGCTAAAGAAGCTAGCGTGAACCTTGCAATGATCTCCTATTATTTTGGATCTAAGGAACGCCTTTTGGAAAATTTGCTAGTATACCGAACTTCAGATTTTAGAATGGAACTAGAAACGGTGATCTCTCAGGAAATGGATCATATTTCCAAGATCGATGATATAGTTGCTTTAGCAATTAGAAGGATTCACAGAAATAGAAGAATGTATAAGATCATACATTTCGAATATTCTAACGATTCCAGAAATCTAGATTTCGATAGTTATTTGGTTCAAAAGAAAGCAAATTATCAATTGATAGAAGATTTTGTGATCTCCGGCCAGCGCGCTGGAGTATTTACCCCAAAGGTGAATACTCCATTAATAGTTCCAACCATCTTAGGAACCTATTTTAACTTCTATTACAACAAGCGATTTTTCGAATCTCTTAATCTGGTAAAACCGGGCTCCCTAGATTTTTATGTAACCCATGAGCTAACTCCCCACATTCAAAAAACTATAAAAGCATTATTGACCTATGAAATGTAAGCACACCCTATTTGCTATAATCAGTTTTTTAAGTCTATCTGGTTATAGTCAGCAAGGCAAAGAACTTTCTATTCAAGATGTAATAGAATTGGCAATTACCAACAGTGATGAAGTAAAAATTTCTGAAGCTCGCACAGCAGCAGCTAAAGATGAATTACAAATCACTAAGAACAATCAATATCCAGATCTTAAGATCTCCGGACAATACCAGCGTTTGGCAAATGCTAATGTAGATCTTCAGCTAAATACCGGCGCTACAACCGAAGGTGATCCAGAAAGCGCTTCAGCTTCCCCAAAGATCAATCAACTTTTGCTAGGACAAGCTAGTGTAAGCATGCCGATCTTTTCAGGTTTTAAACTTCAGAATTCAATAAAAGCAAGCGAAAATCTTTTTAAGGCTGCCGAGTTTGAAGCAAAGAACGATCAAGAAAAAATTGCCTTAGAAGCAATTAAAGATTACATCAATCTTTTTAAAGCTGAAAAAACCATTCAATTAATAGAGGAGAATCTAAAAAGCACGCAGCAACGTGTAAAAGATTTTACGGCTATGGAACAAAATGGCTTGCTAGCAAGAAATGATCTTTTAAAAGCACAGCTTCAGGAATCTGAAGTTGCCTTGACCTTAGACGAAGCTATCAAGAACAGAAACATCTTAAACTATAAACTGGCAGTTTCTTTAAAACTTCCGGAGAATACCCTTATAAATACTTCTGAAGCTAGCTTTAAAGCGGTAAACCAAAATATGGAGGAAGTACAAGGAACTAGATTTGATCTGGAAGCTTTAAAACTTCAGGAGCAAGCTTCAGAGAATTCTATAGACATCGCAAAAGCCAACTTTTATCCTAGTGTTGCCTTAATAGGAGGTTATGTTGCTTTAGACCTTAAAAATGCCTTAACCGTAAGCAATGCAATGAATATTGGAATTGGCCTTTCCTATAATCTTTCAGATATCTTCAAAACTAAAAGTGAAATACACTTAGCCAAGAGTAAAGCTGAAGCTTTGGAATATTCTGTAGCAATGGTTTCAGATAAAATAAAGGTACAAGTAGAGAATGCAAAGCAAAATTTAAGTTTGGCAGAGAAGAAATATGAAGTTTACCAAAGATCTGAAGAACAGGCAAATGAAAATTTCAGAATAGTTCAGGATAAATACGATAATGGTTTACAAGACACCAATGATTTGCTGGAAGCAGATATTCGCTCTTTGCAAGCTAAGATCAATCTAACCTATTCTTTAGCAGATATCACCCAAAAATATTACGAACTCCTAAGCAGTAAAGGACTTCTTATAAATCAATATAACAATCAATAATAAGAGAGCACTATTAAAATGGAACAGAAGAAAAAAACCAATAAAAAATTCATCCTAATCATAACAGTTTTAGTGCTTGTTGGATTAGTATACGGAGGCTATAAGTTTATTCATTCCTTATCTCATGAGGAGACAGATGATGCTCAAGTGGAAGCAAATATGATCCCTTTAATTCCGCATGTTGGAGGATATATTAAAAAAGTTTATGTTACAGACAATCAATTTGTAAAAAAAGGAGACACGCTTTTTGTAATAGATGACAGTGATTATACAATTAAAAGAAAGCAAGCTGAAGCTCAACTAACCGCTGCACAAAGCCAATTAGGAGTTTCTGAAGCTGGAATTGGTTCCTATCAAGCAAACGCTTCGGCAGCAAGTTCACAAGTAGTTTCTGCTTCTGGAAACACAGAAACTGCAAAGATCAATTTATGGAGAGCAACTAACGATTTTGAGCGATATAAGAATCTTTATGAAAACCACTCGATCACTACACAGCAATATGAGCAAGCTCTTGCCGCTAAGCAGGAAGCCGAGAATAGATTGGAGATCTTAAAAAGTCAGCAAAAAACTAGTGCTAGCCAGAGAAATGCAGCAGTATCACAAACGGAGATCTCCAAAAAGCAAGTGACCGTGGCTGAATCTAATATTTTAAGTGCAGCAGCACTTTTGGAGGCTGCAGATCTTAATTTAAGGTACACAATAGTAACTGCACCTATAGATGGACAATTATCTAGTGTAGATATCGAGACCGGACAATTCGTGCAACCTGGACAATCTTTATTTTATTTAGTAAATACTCAAGAAAAGTGGGTGGTTGCAAACTTTAAGGAAACGCAATTAGAGAAAATGAAGCTTGGCCAAAAAGTAGGGATAGAAGTAGATGCCTACCCAGACATCATTTTTGAAGGTGAGATCACTGCTTTTGCTCCTGCAACTGGTGCTCGATTCTCCTTATTACCTCCAGACAATGCAACAGGAAACTTTGTAAAAACCGTTCAGCGATTACCGGTGAAAATAGATTTTACAAATTCTAAGGATAATCAGGAACTTCAAAAATTGCGTTCCGGAATGAACGTATATGTGGACGTACATTTAAAGTAAGCCATGCAAGAAACAGATGAAAACAGTCTGGTAGAATACGGTTTTAGAAGGGTAATTATTACCATAACCGCCATATTGTGTGCGCTTCTAGAAATTGTAGACACCACGATCGTGAACGTTGCTCTTAACGACATGAAAGGTAGCCTTGGTGCTACACTTACAGATGTTGCTTGGGTAATTACAGCTTATGCTATAGCCAACGTAATTATTATCCCCATGACCAGCTGGCTTTCTAAACAGTTTGGTCGTAGAAATTACTTTGCAGCTTCCATTATTATATTTACCGTTGCCTCTTTTCTATGTGGAAATGCAACTAATATTTGGGAACTCGTAGCATTTAGATTTATTCAGGGAATGGGTGGTGGAGCCTTATTGGTAACCGCTCAAACTATTATTACTGAAAGTTATCCTGCTGCAAAACGAGGAATGGCGCAAGCTATTTATGGAATGGGTGTAATTGTAGGTCCAACACTTGGACCGCCATTAGGTGGATATATTGTAGATCACTTTTCATGGCCTTATATATTTTACATCAATATTCCTATTGGGATCATTGCAACTGTACTTACGTTGATCTATGTGAAAAGTCCTAAATATGGAGAGAAATTAAAAGCAAATCAAGTGGATTGGTGGGGAATTATATTGCTAACCTCTTTTATTGGGTCGCTGCAATTTGTTCTGGAGCATGGACAACAAGATGATTGGTTTCAAACCCCAATCATTGTAATACTTTCTTTAGTAGCAGTTTTTGGGCTTATCCTATTTATTTGGAGAGAACTAGTTTACGAGCATCCAATTGTAAACCTTCGAGTTTTGAACAATAGCAATTTAAGAGTTGGGACAATTATGACCTTTATTCTTGGATTCGGGTTATATGGATCCACTTTTATTATTCCCATTTACACTCAATCCATTTTGGGCTGGACCGCTACAGATGCTGGATTGTTATTAATTCCGAGTTCCATTACTACCGGGATCATGATGCCAATTATTGGTAAATTAATAGAACGCGGAGTTTCCCAGAAATATCTGGTAGCTGCAGGATTTAGTATCTTCTTTTTATTCAGTTTTTGGATGCATAATCTTATCACTCCAGAAACGAGTAGCGAAATGATGTTTTGGCCTTTGGTATTACGAGGAGTTGGTCTAGGATTGTTATTTGTGCCTATCACTACCCTATCGTTATCAACTTTAGTTGGGAAAGATATTGGAGAAGGAGCCGCATTTACCGGAATGATGAGACAGCTTGGAGGATCTTTTGGAATTGCCATAATAACTACAATGCTTTCCAGATTTAATCAGCAACACCGGATAGATCTTATTCCGAATATAAGTGCGGTGAACTTTAAAGTTCAAGAACGAATTCAAGGCTTACAACAACTATTTATGAGCAAAGGTTTTAGTGTAAATGAATCTTTAGCTAAAGCTTATGCCATGTTGGATGGTTCAGTTAATAAGCAAGCTGCCATTTTATCTTATATGGATATCTTCTTGTACTTGGGAATCTTGTTCTTGATTTGCGTGCCTTTTGTATTAGCAATTAAGAAAGGTGCAGGGAAAGTAGATACTTCTAATATTCATTAACAGCTTTTCTGAATAGTTTGGAAATAAAAAGAGCCTGTTGAAATTTCAACAGGCTCTTTTTTATAGAAAGTAAATTCTAAAAATTATTTCTTTTCAATAAGGGGTTCATTCAATTTTTTACTCAACTCCATAGAAATAGAAGAGCGATCAAAAGTGATTTTCCCAGCACCGGTTTCAATGATAACTGAATTATTCTTGTCGCTAAAATCGATTATTTTACCGTGCATTCCACTTTTAGTGATTATTCTATCACCTTTTTTAAGTTCAGATGCAAAGTTTTTTTCAAGCTTAGCGCGTTTCATTTGTGGGCGTATCATAAAGAAATACACAACCACAAACATTAATATTATTGGTGCAAACTGGGTTAATTGTTCCATAAATTATTTTAAAAGCGTTTATTATCCGGCAGTTTCATCTTCACCACCTTCAACAAAAGCTTTGATTCTTATTTGTTCTGATCCGTTTTCTGTGTTAGCAGTTACGGTTACAGTTTTTGTTACTTGTCCTTGACCTGATCCGTTAAATTTAACTAACATCTCACCAGTTTCTCCTGGAGCGATAGTTTCGTTTTTAGGATAGGTTGGTACAGTACATCCACAAGTACTAGTTGCATTAGTAATAACTAATGGCGCTTCACCAGTGTTTGTAAACTTAAATACATGCTCTTGAGCTGCTCCTTTCTCAATGTTTCCGAAATCAAATTCAGATTCATCGAAAGTTAGTTCTGCAAAAGAGGCTACTTGAGCATCACGCTCTGCTGCCGTCTCTACATTTTCTGCTTTCACTTTACTGGAAGCATCATCTTTACAGGAAGTAAAGAACAATGCACCAACTGCTGCTATCATTAAAATTCCTTTTTTCATAATATAAGATTTAAATTAAAAGTTAAAAATAATAAATTTTCCGGACTACATAAGGCCTCGACCCATTTTATTTAATCGGTTTTGTTCTTGATATTCCTTAGATAATTTATCTAAAATTCCGTTTATAAAGATACTGCTCTTAGGTGTGCTATACTCCTTTGCAACCTCTAAATATTCGTTGATGCTAACTTTCACTGGAATAGATGGAAAATGAAGTAATTCGCATATTGCCATTTTAATTAAAATAGTATCAATCTCTGCAATACGCTCTTTATCCCAGTTTGGTGTTTTATCTACCATTTCTTGGGCAAGATCTTCATCATTAGCCATGGCTTTTCTAAAAAGTTTGGCTGCAAAATCTTCATCATCCGGGCTTTTAAACAACTTGGGGATTTTAGCATCTTCAGTTGTAGTTTCCTTCAGTTTATTTAAAAACTTGAGAATAGCCGTGTTGACTAAAGGAAGATCGTCTAACCAGGTTAGTTTGGTATCTTCTAAATAATCATACAACTTTTCATTAGGAGCAATAAATTGTTTCAGCAGTAAGATCACAAAATCTTTATCTTCTTTAAAAGTAGATTCGCGAGTAGTCATGTAATTCTCGAAAGCTTCGCTATTTCTAATTTCTTCCCAAAGAATAGCTACGTATTCGCTGTCTCTTTTCCAATGAGTAATTCCTCTTTCTTCCCAAGCATCTTGAAGCTGAAAATTGTTCTCTAAAAGCTGAATTACTTTATTTTCTACAAATTTTTTGTTGGGATCCATTTCTTCCTGAGTTGGAAGATGTTTCTTTTGTGAGATTTCCAGATAATTTTCTGAATAAGTTTTTATTTCGGTTATTAATTTAAGCATCAATAAAAACAAATCGTACATCTCGAGCATGCTCTTTTGAAGGAATTTCTCCTCTGTACTGAAGTTTTTATTTTCACTTTGATGGAATGCATATAAGGATTGCATTACCTTAACTCGAATATGTCTTCTGGTTAACATAGCTGTAAAAGAACGTTATAAAATTATCAAGGCGAAAGAACCCTCTTTCGCCTTGCAAAAATAGTATTTATTTCAAACTGTTTAGTTCAAATTCTCCATTTTTCTGTTATCAATTCGCTGTTGAGCGATTTTTAGAGCAGCACCGTGGGTTGTGATAGATTGAGCTTCTGCAGTTTTAAGTATTTCTAAGGTAGTATTGTAAATATTCTCTGTTTTACGCATTATTTCCTGTTTTCCGTAACCTTCTAATTCGGCATAAACATTAATAATACCTCCTGCATTAATTAAAAAATCTGGAGCGTAAACAATTCCTTTTTGCTGAAGAATTAATCCGTGAGTATTCTCATCTGCTAACTGATTGTTAGCAGCACCTGCAATTATTGAAGCTTTTATTCTATTTACAGTAGCATCGTTAATAGTTGCTCCTAAAGCATATGGTGCGTAAATATCTACATCTGCATCATACACATCTCCTGTATATATTTTTACATTGTACTTCTCGCTAACTTCCTGAAGCTTCGCCATGTTAATGTCACTAATAAAAACATCTGCCCCTTCATTAGTTAAATGCTCCACTAATGCTTCTCCAACATGTCCTATTCCTTGAACTAGCACCTTTTTACCTTCTAAGTCGTCACTTCCAAACTTATATTTTGCAGCTGCTTTCATCCCCATAAACACCCCGTAAGCGGTGATAGGAGAAGGATTTCCAGCTCCACCTTTAGATTCAGAAATACCGGTTACATAAGGAGTAACCTCTCTTACGGTATCCATATCTTCGGTATCCATTCCAACATCTTCTGCTGTGATATATTTTCCGCTTAAAGAATGAACAAATTCTCCGAATTTTCTCATTAAAGCTGGCGTTTTTTGGGTCTTTGCATCACCAATGATCACTGCTTTTCCACCACCTAAATTTAATCCGGTAATAGCACTTTTAAAGGTCATCCCTCTAGACAATCTAAGCACATCATTTAATGCATCCCACTCACTATTGTAATTCCACATTCTAGTTCCACCTAAAGCTGGTCCTAAAACACTATTATGAATTCCAATTATTGCCTTTAAACCTGTATCTTTGTCGTTGCAAAAAACCACTTGTTCGTGATTATCAAAAGACAATTGCCCAAAAACTGGAGCAGATTTTTTAAGGTCATTAGCAGTTAAAACGTCAACTTGCATAAGTTTTTAAATTTAAGTTCAGATTTTTCTGTTTTTCTAAAAATCAATGTGCAAAATTAACTAATATTTTAATTTTCCCGGTCAATTCGATTGTTAAAATGCGAATTCTTCAAGAATCGCGGGATACTTAGCTTTATGAAAGAATTACAACACCTCAATAAATATTTTTTAAAATATAAGTGGCATATGTTGCTTGGGTTTCTAATAACCATAGCTGCGAGAATATTCACTTTATATCCCGTTCAATTCATAGGAAATTCTACCACGGTAATACAAAGTTACATAAATGGAGAAATTACCGATCCGGCAGAATTACGCGAGGAATTATTTTATAATATCCTGCTAATTATTGGAGCTAACTTGGTGGCGGCTGCGCTTACTTTTATCATGCGCCAAACCTTTATTGTTGCTTCTAGACATATGGAGTACGATCTTAAAAATGAGATCTACCAGCAATACCAACGCTTATCACTAAACTTTTATAAAAAGAACAGAACCGGTGATCTTATGAACCGGATAAGCGAAGATGTTTCTAAAGTTAGAATGTATCTGGGGCCTGCAATCATGTACAGCATTACAACGCTTACTCTTTTTGTGGTAGTGATCTGGTATATGGTAAATACGGCACCAATGCTAACACTTTACACCTTGGCGCCTTTGCCTATTTTATCCTTTGCTATTTATAAATTGAGTGTTGCTATACATAATAGAAGTACCGTTGTGCAGCAATATCTATCTAAGTTAAACACCTTTACTCAAGAAAGTTTTAGTGGGATCTCGGTGATAAAATCTTACAATCTTGAACCGCAAACCAACAAGAATTTCGAAGAACTTTCTAACGGAAGTAAAGAGAAAAATTTAGATTTGGTAAAAGTACAAGCCTTCTTTTTTCCATTAATGGTTTTGCTAATTGGAGTTAGTAATACGTTGGTAATCTACATTGGAGGGAAACAAGTAATTAGCGGGGAAATAGCAGATATCGGGATTATTGTTGAATTCTTATTATATGTGAACATGCTTACGTGGCCAGTGGCAATTGTGGGTTGGGTAACTTCAATAATACAGCAAGCTGAAGCTTCACAAAAACGTATCAACGAATTCTTGAAGCAAGAACCACAAATATTAAATCATCAAGAAAATTCAGTAGAAATTAAAGGGAATATCGAGTTTAAGAACGTGACCTTTACTTACGAGGATACTAACATAACCGCGCTTAAAAACATTTCCTTTAAAGTAGATCGCGGGGAAACCTTTGCGATTATTGGAAAGACTGGTTCTGGAAAATCTACTATTCTAGAGTTAATAGGAAGATTATATGATGTAGAAAATGGCGAGATCTTGATAGATGGTATTAATATCCAAGATCACAATTTATACAATTTAAGAGACAGCATAGGTTATGTGCCACAAGACGCTTTTCTTTTTAGCGATTCTATAAGAAATAATATTCGCTTCGGAAAAACCAATGCGACTGACGAGGAAGTGATCGAGGCGGCTAAGAATGCTTCAGTTCACAAAAACATTAAAGGCTTCAGCAAAGGGTACGATACGGTTTTAGGAGAACGCGGAATCACTCTGTCTGGTGGACAAAAACAACGAGTTTCTATTGCGCGAGCCATCATTCACGATCCGCAAATTCTATTATTTGACGATAGTTTATCTGCTGTAGATACAGAAACTGAAGAAGAGATCCTTCAAAACCTGTTCAAGATCTCCAAAAGCAAAACTACAATTCTGGTTAGCCATAGAATTTCTTCAGCAAAGAATGCAGATAGGATAATTATTCTTGAAGACGGTGCTGTGGTTCAGGAAGGGACACATCATAAATTAATTCAGCAAGAAGGATATTATAAAGAACTTTATGCAAAGCAGCTAAGTGAAAAAGAAATGTGAAAATTTGTTGCGAAATGTTAATTTTTTTTAGATTTTTGACCTAGTTAAATAAAACCTCTAAGATTTATTTTATGAATGAAAATGGAATGATGGAGAAAGATGAAATATTCTCTAAAGTATTAAGAGCAGGAAGACGTACTTATTTCTTCGATGTGAGAGCCACTAAAGCAGATGATTACTACCTCACAATTACTGAGAGTAAAAAGTTTACGAACGCAGATGGATCTTTTCATTACAAAAAACACAAGATTTACTTATACAAAGAGGATTTTGATGGTTTTGCTGAAATCTTGAGTGAAATGACAAATTATATTGTTGAAGAAAAAGGTCAGGAAGTAATTAGCGATAAACATCAGAAAGATTTCAAAAAAGAATATCAAGATGATGAAGAAGTAACTACTGAAGCAACACATTCACCAGATAAATTTACAGATATCAGTTTCGAAGATATCTAATCAACTTTTATTAATTAGAAAACCGCCCAAGAAATTGAGGCGGTTTTTTTATATTAGGGCATCAAACATTTTAAGTTTATGAAATATTTCTACCTGGTCTTTGCTTTACTGGTTTCACTTAACATACAAGCTCAAGAAAAACTAGACCTCTCCTACTACCTTCCACAAGACATTACGTACAATCCAGATATCTCTACACCGCAAGAAGTTTTGGGATATGTCCCCGGAGAATGGCATGTTACTCATGATCTTTTGGTTTCGTACATGAAGATCTTAGCTGAAGAATCTCCAAGAATTACCATAGAAAACCGTGGTAGCACTTTTGAAGGAAGACCTTTGTTATTACTAGTGATCACTTCAGAAGAGAATCAAAAAAATATAGAACAAATTAGAAAGAACCATGTAGCTCTTACAATGGCAAATAGTGAGAATTTAAAAACCTCTGAAATGCCTATTGTAGTTTATCAAGGATTTTCCATTCATGGTAACGAACCAAGTGGCTCGAATGCCGCCTTACTTGCAGCTTATTATTTAGCAGCAGGGCAAGGAGAAAAAGTAAATGAGATCTTGAAAAATACAGTGATTCTTTTTGATCCCGCATTTAATCCAGATGGTTTACAAAGATTCGCATATTGGGCAAACACCAATAAAAGCGCAAATCTAAATCCGGATCCACAAGAAAGAGAGTTTAGCGAAGTTTGGCCTGGCGGAAGAACCAATCATTATTGGTTTGATATGAACCGCGATTGGTTGCCTGTTCAATTGCCTGAATCTAGAGCTAGAATTGCCACTTTTCATAAATGGCAACCAAATATTCTTACAGATCATCATGAAATGGGGTCTAATTCCTCTTTCTTTTTTCAGCCGGGAATACCATCTAGAACACACCCGCTAACTCCAAAAATGAATCAGGATCTAACTCGTGAAATCGGAACCTATCACGCTAAAGCTTTAGATAAGATTGGATCTTTTTATTATACCGAAGAAGATTATGACGATTTCTACTACGGAAAAGGTTCTACATTTCCAGATGTGAATGGAAGTATAGGGATTCTATTCGAACAAGCCAGTTCTAGAGGACATGTGCAAGAAACAGATAATGGATTATTAACTTTTCCATTCACCATTCGCAATCAATTCACCGCCGCAATGTCTACGTTAGAAGCAGCTAGCAGTATGCGAAGTAAGATCTTAGATTATCAACGTGATTTTTATAAGACCGCCAGAAGTACTGCGGGCAAAGATGCTTATGTTTTTGGAAGCCCGAAAGATAAGAATAAAGCCTATTATTTAGCTGAAATTTTAAAGCGCCAACAAGTTGAAGTTCATGAAATAAAAGAAGATTTTGAACTAGACGGAAAGAAGTATAAAAAAGGTTCTGGATACATTATCCCAAAAAATCAGCGTCAGAATAGAGTTGTTGAAGCTATGTTTGAAAAGCGAACTACTTTTACAGATAGCTTATTCTACGATATATCTGCCTGGTCTTTTCCACTTGCTTTCGATATGGATTTTAATGATGATGTTTCCTTGAAGTATGCAGGAGAAAAAGTAGATAGTTTACAGATGCCTTCAGTTTCAGGATTTCAGAAAAGTGAATATGCCTATTTAATGGAATGGACAGATTACAATTCGCCTAAAGCCTTGAATGCGATTTTGGAAAAAGGTTTGCGCGCGCAAGTTGCCATGAAGAATTTTGAAGCAGCTTCAAAAGAATATGGATACGGAACCATCCTTATTCCGGTTCAAAATCAGAAGATGAATTCAGAAGAGATCTTTAAAGCTTTATCTGAAATTTCTAAAAATGCAAATATCGAAATGTATCCTGTAGTGACAGGACTTACAAAAGGAATTAATTTGGGAAGCAGCTATTTTAGACCATTAGAAGCACAAAAAGTTGCTATGATCGTTGGGGATGGAATTACCCCTTACGATGCAGGAGAGATTTGGCATTTATTCGATCAGCGTTATGATATGAAGATCACCAAACTGGATACCAGAAATTTTGGTAGAGCAGATTTAAGCAGCTATACAGATATTATACTTCCAAATAGTTGGGGAAGCGCTTTAGAAAAGCGTGATATCGAAAAACTGAAGGACTGGGTAAGAACTGGAGGAACGCTAATTGGTTATAAAAATGCCGCAAACTTTTTCAATTCTAATGAATTCATGAAGCTTGAATTATTGGAAAACAAAGTGAAAGCAACCAATATCAGTTTCGAGGAAAAAGATGACTTTAGAGGCGCTCAAGGAATTGGAGGTGCTATTTTTGAAGCAACTCAAGACAAATCCCACCCTATTAATTTTGGATATGCAGATAACACAATCCCATTATTTAGAGACACCACTATTTTTGTAAAAGCAGATTCTACGAGTTATAATAATCCAATTCAATATACCGCCAATCCTTTATTAAGTGGCTATATAAGCAAACCTAATTTAAATTTAATAGCGAACACTGTTCCGTTTAAACATGCAAACATGGGGAGAGGAAACGTGATCTTATTTACCGATAACACCAATTTTAGAGGTTTCTGGTACGGTACCAACAAATTGCTGATGAATGCTATCTTTTTTGGAGATGAGATGTAATTAAATCCCTTGAAAGATTTTCAAATATTATAGATTGAAACCCTGAATCAAGTTCAGGGTGACGCTGATGATAAAAATGCTTTTCCGAAACTTCATTTATTTAACCAATTCTTAAACCGTTCTCAACATTAAGATCGGGATTCAACAAGACAATGTCATTATTAGCGCCCACAGCTCCTAGAACAAGACATTCGCTCATAAAATTTGCGATCTGCTTTTTAGGAAAGTTAACTACTGCAACAACTTGTTTCCCAACTAATTCTTCTTTAGTATAACGTTGAGTGATTTGAGCAGAGGAACTTTTAGTTCCCAGTTCCTTGCCAAAATCTATTTCCATGATGTAAGCTGGTTTATGTGCTTTTTCGAAATCTTTAGCAGAAAGAATCGTGCCCACTCTCATTTCAACTTTTTCAAAATCCTTCCAACTTATTTCCATAGATGTAATTCTTGTATCCTACTGCATTTAAGAATAAAGATATTAAATTTGTAGAGGTACGTATTCATTTTATAAACAGAAAAATGTCCTTAACTCCATCTAATATGCTTCCGCTTGGAACTAAAGCTCCCGACTTTATACTTCTTGATGCGGTAAATTCAAAATTTTTCAGCCTGCTCGATCTAAAAGGTGATAAGGGAACTGTAATCATGTTTCTATCTAATCATTGCCCTTTTGTAAAGCATGTAAATGAAGAACTTGTGAGGGTAGCAAATGATTACCGAGTTTCCGGATTTGGTTTTATTGCTATTATGAGCAATGATGTAGAGAAATATCCGCAGGATCATCCAGATCTTATGTTAGAAACAGCAAGAAAATATCATTATCCATTCCCATATTTATATGATTCCACGCAACAAGTTGCTAAAGCCTACGATGCAGCATGTACGCCAGATTTCTATCTTTTCGATTCGGAATTAAAACTTATTTATAGAGGACAATTGGACAATTCTCGTCCCGGAAATGGAATTCCTGCAAACGGAAGAGATCTTAGAGAAGCTTTGGATGCCGTTTTAAAAAACGGAGAAGTTCCAGAACCACAAAAACCAAGTATTGGTTGTAACATTAAATGGAAATAAGACTTAAGTATCATATAAATCTTGTTTTCTATTAATACCTACAATATTTATAATTCTTTTATAAGTTTCTAGGGAGAGAAAGTTGGCGTTTAGTCTTACTTTTATTAAAACAATTTTATTATGAGTACTTTAAAATTAGGAGATGTAGCTCCAAATTTCGATGCCGAAACTTCTGAAGGCAAATTGAATTTTTACGATTATTTAGGGGACAGTTGGGGAATTCTTTTCTCTCATCCTGCAGATTATACACCGGTTTGCACTACCGAACTTGGTGCCGCTGCCCGATATAAATCAGAATTTGACAAGCGCAATGTAAAAATGATAGCGCTTAGTGTAGATGGAGTAGAATCTCACAAAGCTTGGATCAAGGATATTAACGAAACTCAAAATACCACAGTTAATTTCCCGATCATCGCAGATGAAGACCGCAAGGTATCTGACCTGTATGATATGATTCACCCAAATGCAAACGACACTCTTACTGTACGATCTGTTTTTATAGTAGGACCCGATAAAAAAATAAAACTTTTACTTACCTATCCGGCAAGCACAGGAAGAAATTTTGATGAATTGCTAAGAGTAATAGATTCTTTACAACTAACTGCTTACAATAAAGTTGCTACTCCCGCTAACTGGAAGCATGGCGAAGATGTGGTAATTAGTCCTTCGGTTTCAAATGAAGAAGCTAAAACAATGTTCCCTAAAGGATTTAAAGAAATAAAACCATATTTAAGGTTAACACCGCAACCAGAACTAAAGAATAGCTAAAAGTAAAACCTCCTAAGTTTAATAAACTTAGGAGGTTTTTTATAAGTACATGGGTTAATTTATTTAACCGCTACCAATTCTACATCAAATATTAAAGTAGCATTTGGAGGAATTGCTCCACCAGCACCACGCTCACCGTATGCTAAATGAGATGGGATCACAAATCTTGCTTGGTCTCCAACACTCAATAATTGAATCCCTTCATCCCAACCTTGAATAACTTGTCCTTTCCCTAATTTGAAATCGATTGGTTGATTTCTAGTATAAGAAGAATCGAAAACACTACCATCTGGCAACATCCCTTTATAATGAACTGAAACAGTTTTACCTTTTTCAGCTTTTTCTCCAGTACCTTTTTCTTCGATCTTATACCTTAAACCACTAGCAGTCTTCTCAAAACCTTGAGAGATCTCACCTAATAATTCTTCTTGCTTTTTTTTAGCAGCTGCTTCTCTTTCCTCTTTAGCTCCGTTAAAAGATCTAAATTGCTCTACAGCATTAAATTTTTCCGCAGTTTCCCCTACTCTAATTATTTCTACTTTATCAAGTTTGTCACCTTGAGCAACGGCATCAACTACATCCTGACCTTCAACTACACTTCCAAAAACGGTATGTTTTCCGTCTAACCATGGAGTTGCTATGTGAGTGATAAAGAACTGACTTCCATTTGTTCCAGGACCTGCATTTGCCATAGAAAGTTTTCCTGGCTCATTATGAGTAAGTTCTGGATGAATTTCGTCTGCAAAGTTATAACCAGGACCACCTGTTCCATTTCCTTTTGGATCTCCACCTTGGATCATAAAATCTGGGATCACTCGGTGAAATTTCAAACCATCGTAGTAAGGTTTCCCTTGTGGGATTGCTTTATTTTCTAAGTTACCTTCAGCTAATCCTATAAAGTTACCAACTGTTCCAGGTGTTTTTTCTTGTTCCAATTTAACCAAGATCTCACCTTTTGAGGTGTGAAATTTGGCATATAATCCATCTTGCATAGTGCTAGTTTTTAATTAGTGCGGCAAAGATAAGGATTTGAGCAATTTAGTTAACTACGCTTGGCGAGATTTTAAGACTTTTGTGGAATCTTTATTTCTGAAGAAACTATTTAAATAGTAAGTAATTCTGATTAAGTGAAGTTCTTCTAAAAATTAATTTGCTACTTCGCTAATGAATTTAATTCGGTAGAGCCTTAATTCTTCATCATCATAATCTCCATCAAATTCCTCTAAAGCTTCTTCAATTTTATCTGATTTTGCTTCTAAGAAATAATCATGAATTTCTTCTTGCTGATCTTCATCCAAGAGATCGTTTAGCCAATAATCTATATTCAGCTTAGTTCCACTGTAAACGATAGCTTCCATTTCCTTTATAAATTCCTTCATCTCCATTCCTTTTGCTGAAGCGATATCGGTTAAAGGCAATTTTCTATCTACGTTCTGAATGATATAAAGTTTTAATCCGCTATTTGCACCTGTAGATTTCACCACAAAATCATCTGGACGAATTATGTCATTTTCATCAACATAGGCATTGATGACTTCTATAAATTCTTTTCCGAATTTTTTGGCTTTCCCTTCTCCTACTCCATGAATATTCCCTAATTCCTCCATGGTTATAGGGTATTTTAAAGCCATATCCTGAATAGATGGATCTTGAAAAACTACGAATGGCGGAACATTTTGCTTAGTTGCAACTTTCTTTCTAAGGTCTTTTAAGATCTTTACCAATTGCACATCGGCATCTGCAGCTCCAGCTTTTGGAGTATTTGAATCTTCTTGAGCAAAGTTGAAGATATGATCTTCTGTCATCATAAAAGAAGAAGGATTTTTAATAAAATCTTTTCCTTTCTCGGTTATTCTAACAACCCCATAGGTTTCAATATCTTTCTTCAAATAGCCTGCAACTAGTACCTGTCGAATAAGTGCTGTCCAATATTTTGCCTCTTTTCCTTTTCCTTTTCCAAACAGCGGATGCTCATCTGTTTTATGTGAAAGTATTAAAGCGTTGGCCTTACCAATCATGGTATTTACAACTTCCTTCGCTTTGTATATCTGATTTGTTTCTTTAATAGTTTTCAGTAGAAGAACCACTTCTTCCTTAGCTTCATGCTTTTTCTTCGGATTTTGAACATTGTCATCCATGGAAGCACCGTCTCCGGTTTTCTCATCGAAATGTTCCCCGAAGTAATGCAGTAAGAATTTACGTCTGGACATAGAAGTTTCGGCATAACCAACCACTTCTTGCAACAAAGCATGACCAATTTCCTGTTCTGCAACAGGTTTACCGCTCATAAATTTCTCAAGCTTTTCAATGTCTTTATAGGCATAAAAGGCTAAACAATGACCTTCTCCACCATCTCTTCCAGCTCTCCCAGTTTCCTGATAATAGCTTTCTAAACTCTTTGGAATATCATGATGTATTACAAATCGAACATCCGGCTTGTCTATTCCCATTCCAAAAGCAATGGTTGCCACCACCACATCTATATCTTCCATGATAAACATGTCCTGATGCTTGATACGAGTTTTAGCATCTAACCCGGCATGATAAGGAACTGCTTTTATTCCATTTACCTGCAAAGCTTGCGCAAGCTCTTCAACCCTTTTTCTACTTAGGCAATAAATAATTCCAGATTTCCCTTCATTTTGCTTTACAAAACGAATGATATCTGAATCTACATTTTTGGTCTTTGGGCGTATTTCGTAATATAAATTAGGCCTATTGAAACTAGCCTTAAAAGTATTGGCATCTGTAATCCCCAAATTCTTCAATATATCTTCCTGAACTTTTGGAGTGGCTGTAGCGGTAAGTCCTATAATTGGAATATCATCTCCAATTCTTTTTATGATGTGTCTTAAATTTCGGTATTCAGGTCTAAAATCATGACCCCATTCACTTATACAATGCGCTTCATCTACCGCAAGAAATGATATTTTTACACCTCTTAAAAATTCCACATTCTCTTCTTTAGTAAGAGATTCGGGCGCTACATAAAGCAATTTTGTAATTCCGTTGGTGATGTCTTCCTTAACTTGTTTAATTTCAGATTTATTCAAAGATGAATTTAAAACATGCGCAATTCCATTTTCAGAAGAAATTCCTCTAATGGCATCCACTTGGTTTTTCATGAGGGCAATAAGTGGCGATACCACGATTGCTGTTCCTTCTTCAATTAAAGCTGGAAGTTGGTAACAAAGTGATTTTCCACCTCCGGTGGGCATTATCACAAAAGTATTATGCCTGTTGACAATACTTTTTATCACTTGTTCTTGAAGACCTTTGAATTGACTGAATCCAAAGTACTTTTTAAGTTGTTGATGTAAATCGATTTCGGTAGAGCTCATTAAATCGTGTTACAATTTTATATACATTTGCATTAATAAAGATACATATTTCTTTAGTATTCGCAATTCATAATTCTACAAATTTGAAACTAGAAGAAAAAATCCTTTCTGTTGCCAAAGACACTATTTCCATTGAAGCAAAAGCAATTGCAAATCTTGAAAATTTATTGGATCAAGATTTTGTAAAAGCCGTACAGTGTATTTATAACTCTAAAGGTAGGGTAATTATTACAGGAATAGGAAAAAGTGCTATAATCGCCAGTAAAATTGTTGCTACGCTAAATTCTACTGGAACTCCAGCGGTGTTTATGCATGCTGCAGATGCTATTCACGGGGATCTAGGGACAATTTTAAAGGATGATGTGGTAGTTTGTATCTCGAAAAGTGGAAATACACCAGAAATAAAAGTTTTACTTCCGCTCATTAAAAACTTTCACAATAAAATAATCGCAATTACCGGAAATAAAGATTCTTTTTTAGGATTACAATCCGACTATGTGCTGAATGCGTATGTAGAGATGGAAGCTTGTCCTAATAACCTTGCTCCCACCACAAGTACCACCGCACAGTTGGTTTTAGGTGATGCCTTGGCAGTTTGTTTGCTTCATTTAAGAGGATTTTCGAGCAAAGATTTTGCTAAATATCATCCTGGTGGCGCATTGGGAAAAAAATTATATTTGCGGGTTAGTGATATAACCTCACAAAATTTAATGCCACAGGTTACACCAACTACAAATGTTAGAGATGTTATTATCGAGATCTCAGAAAAAATGCTTGGAGTTGCCGCGGTTATTGAAAATGAAAAGGTAATTGGGATAGTTACAGATGGCGACATACGTAGAATGCTGAGAAATAATGATGCTTTTGTACATCTTACTGCAGCAGATATTATGAGTAAAGATCCTAAAACAGTAGATCAGGATATGATGGCTGTGGAAGCTTTAGATGTTTTAGAAAAAAATAAGATCTCTCAGCTTATAGCTGTTGAAGATGGCAAATATGCCGGTGTAGTGCATATTCATAACTTAATACGAGAAGGAATTATATAATGGGAAAAGTAAAGAAACCGGAGGATGAAATGTCCTTTTTGGATCATTTAGAAGATTTAAGATGGCATTTAATACGATCTACTTTAGCAGTTTTAATAGCTGCAACTGTTGCATTTTTAGCTAAAGGTTTCATCTTTGACATTCTTCTTTTCGGCCCGAGTCATTCAGATTTCTGGACCTACGATATTCTTTGTAGAATAACTACATGGGTTGGAGTAGATGGTGGTTTTTGTGCGAACGAAATGCCTTTTACCATTCAGAGTAGAACCATGGGTGGACAATTTTCTGCACATATTTGGGTGGCAATAACCGCTGGTTTTGTTATCGCATTTCCATATGTTCTCTATGAATTCTGGAAATTTGTTGCTCCAGCTATGAAACAAAATGAAAGAAAGAACGCTAAAGGTTTCATTTTTATCTCTTCCTTTTTATTCTTTCTAGGGGTACTTTTCGGTTACTACGTGATCACACCACTATCTATTAATTTCTTAGGAAAATACCAAGTAAGTGAGGTTGTTTTAAATGAATTTGATCTTGATAGCTACATCAGTTTAGTGAGAGCTTCAGTAATAGCTTGTGGACTAATTTTTGAGCTTCCAATAGTAATCTTTTTCTTAACCAAAGTGGGTGTTTTAACCCCAACCATTTTAAGGACATATCGTAAATTCGCATTGATCGGAGTATTGGTGCTTTCAGCAATAATAACACCTCCAGATATTGTGAGTCAGATTATTGTTGCGATCCCAGTGTTGATATTATATGAAATAAGCATCTTGATTTCTGCAGTAGTTTATAAAAAAGTTTTAATAGAAGAAAATAAATTTGTTACCAAATACTCAAATGATAAATAAAGTTGAAGAGTTCAATTCATACCGAGAGCGTATGAATGATAAAATTTTAGGAGATAATAATAAAATTATCAAACGCATATTTAACCTCGACACTAATGCTTTTGCTGAAGGTGCACTAGACGTAAAAACAAAAGAATTACTAGGTTTGGTGGCTTCCACGGTTCTTAGATGTGACGATTGTGTGAAATATCATTTAGAAACTTCTTACAATCATGGATTGAAAAAA
>CAZWSP010000004.1:0-53664 GCA_964636585.1 uncultured Antarcticibacterium sp. | reverse complement strand
AAATGAGTTAACACTCTTTTTGAGACAAAATCCGCCAAAAAGGAAGGCGTATAATAAGAACCCGTATTTTTCTTAGAATCCTGCACTACTTAATTTTTTAGCATACTCTACAAAACCTCTATAACAGTCTAAAAGTCTATCTTTTAATTCTTGATTCGGGTTATGTTTTAAAACTTCTTCTATTTCTTGAATTAGTTTATCCAGTTCTGCCATAGCCCAGATGATTTCGTGCTGTGGCTTATAGAGTTTTAATTCATTATAAATCCATTGACCTATTTTAGTTGCTGGCAATATCCTACCTCTATCTGTTCTCTTAAATTGGTTACCATACTCATCATCACAGGGGTCGATAAAACCTTCATCATTCACATTATGAACTTTCTCGTCCATTGATGGCCATTTAGCCCTTTTTGCATTGTTACAAGACCTACACGCATAGACAAGATTAAAATAGTCTGTAATCTTGATTGTCTTCAGGTATTTTTGAGGTACGAAATGGTCGATTTCAAACCATACAAACCGCCAAGTATCAATACTGTTACAATAGCCGCACCTATCCAAATAATCTTTTTTTAAATCATCCCTATGTTTACGATAACTTGAAACCTCTTTGTTAATGTTTCGTCTCTTGGGATTTTCAGTACGAAACACGCTCATTCTTTATTTTTCTTTTTTAGTTCGTCCAATATCTCTCTTGTTTGTGCAACGAATGTGTTCAACTTTGTAATTGCTTCTTTTTTAATGAGGTTTGCAGGCATTTCTTTTCCTTCGGGTTCTAATTCATCCATAAGAATGAAAAGTTTGGTCAATTCCTCCTCTTCGTTTGCTTCAAGAGTATCATCGTTTCTCTTTTTAATTAGCTTCTCTATTTTATCTTGGGTATTGGTTATAAGTTCATAATATCTGTCGATATTGGACTTAATTTTAACTTTGAGAATAGCCAATCGTTTTTCATTTTCGCCATCAAGTATATCTTTCCCATAAATAATATTGACATCCTCCGTTTGGCTTATGGCTTGTGGTTCGTGAGCCGTCAGCATCAATGCAGGAAAATGAGGTTTATAGTTTCTTATGGCATCAACTATTTGATTACCGTTGAATTCAACCTCTCCTGACTCGTCTAGTAAATAATCAGTTATTATGCCGTCCATTCCCTTTTCAAAAACGATGCTGACTATATTTTCTACAGTGGTATTTTCATCTACCTTAATTTTAAAAATATCAAAATCACTTTTAAACGTGTGATAGAATTGATTCAACCAACCATCATCCTCGTCTATATATGCAATTTTATACTTCATTTTAATTATCTTTTCTGACTTGAAATTCAATCTTCAATGTCAATCCGTCTTCAATATTCATAATGCTTACTGATGAATTATTGTACCCATCAATTATCGATTGGACGATATATAAACCCAAACCAGTGCCTATTATCTCGCCTTTTTTGTCTTTTTTTGATGACTCCAATAACTTGAAAATATCTTCCGGACTATTCTTATATTGTTGATCTAAACCCTTTCCATTATCAGAAAATAGTATCTCAATTTTATCTCCTGAACGTTTCCAGCTTATTTCAATTGACTTTTTATCTTTTTTAGAACCTTTAAGGGCATTTAATGAATTTGACAACAGATTATTGAAAATTGAGTCCATATCTACCTCAAAGGCTCTGATTACATTCTCATCACTGTTATCGCCATTTAAAATTATAGAGACGTTTCTTTGTTCTAGTGCTTTTTTCCAATTTGCCTTAAAGCTTTCAAAATATCTGCCGAAATTAAGGTTGCTTCGCTCCCTTTTATCACGGGTTAAGGAATTCAATGAATATTCGAGCCAATGCTTTAGTTTGGTATCCTCCTCTTGAATAAGTTTAATCATATAAAAAGGATTATCGTCTTTATCAAGATGTTTCAGGTCTTTCTCATCTAGGTGAATGGCCAGCTCTTTTAGCAAAAAAGAAGTTCGAGGAATCAACCTTGACCTTAAACTTTTGACTTCATGGGCAAAGGATGAAATAATAAGACCAACGCTAGCAAAATTTCTCAATAACCGGATTTCTTCATCTTTATCTTCAATTTCTTGGGAAAGGATTTTAATACCTTTTGCCAAAGACTTTTCAGTTTCGGTTGCGCCATTTTCCGGTGGTTCTTCCGATTCTGCACTTTCTTCCGAAGTTTGGTTTGAGTCTTCTAGATGCAGCTCGGAATTTGCCTCAGCATCTCGTTTACGCTGTTCTTCCTCTTCTTGTTCCTTATTTATTCTATCCGCTTCTTCTTTGGCTTTGCGTTTTGCATCTTCTTCTTTATTACGTTTTTTAGACAATTCTGAGAGATGAAACATTATGGTGTTTCTATCATTTTCGAAAAAGCCTATAATCTCTATTAATAGATTTTTAAATAATTCAAATACGTCATTCTCCCTGATTCCTTCTCGTCCTGATTTATCTTGAAAACTTTCATTGTAAATTCTGGAGATGTTTATTGTCCCGGCAACTTGGTTAGGTCTAATGCGATAGCCGCCCAATTTTTGTCCTGCTCCACCAGGACTTTGGGCTTGTCTTTCTCCCAGTTTTAGCCAATCTTCTCCTTTTTCGCCATAAGGCCTTATCCTAAAATCATCCCTAAATATTTTGACTCCTCCGAATTTTTTTAACCACGCCTTACGATTTGAACTATTAAAATTTTTATATGGATATTTTTTTATATCTCCATCTTTTTTATCATCGGAAATTGTGTTCTTCAAAAAATAAAATGTAAAAGAGAATTTCCCTATTTTGTCAATTAAATCAGAATCAACATCCGACGAGAAAACTTCACTCAAGGTTGTTTTCAGCTGAATAGTTTTTGCTTTTATATCTTCAAGCCGAAATGGGAAGCTTTTCATTTTACCATAGTCAAACAGCTCTTTATACCTATTTTCTATAACATTGATATCCAATTCATTTCTGGTAATATCTAAGATTAATGTTTTATCTTCATCGTCTAGATACTTAGCGCTAATCTTGTAGTCAAAATCATCATAATAAGCACCTTTGACCTGTCCAAAATCTTCAGTATTGGACATAGAAAAAAAATGTAATTCAAAATCATTTTGCTCTTTAGGTGGCAAAAGCATTTCTAGATTTCCAAATAAACGCTGCAATTGGCCAAACTCCCAATTATCATTAAGATTTGAAATTTTTATTACCGTACCTTTTTCAAAAGATTTGTTCTCAACAAGTTGGACTATTCGATTGTTGTCTTTAAACTTTTTAGCAAGCAATACTTTTAAATCCAGTTCAGGCTTTTCTATCAGGTCTGCATTGATTTGAGAAACTACTGCACCTACTTCATCGAAATCTTTCCATTCAACTTTCCAATATTGCCCTTCTTTGGATTCTTCTGAAATTGTATAAAGTTCTGTTGTTGTGCCTAATCTATTCAATGCAAATCGTCCTATTCCTTTAGCACCAGTTTTTACACGTCCACCATCAGATGTATGACTATAAAGTTTATCATCCGTACCAATGGTCATCCATTGATTCGTTATGATACTTGCAGTCATTCCAACCCCATTATCTATAACATAAATACTGCTATTGTCTTTATCAAGTTTCTCAACATCATTTTCATTCTTTACATAAACTAAATCGTAGACCGCAATACACATTTCAGCATCTGCGTCATATGTATTTTTAATTAACTCAATCATAGCTCCCTCAGCATTGGAAAAGTTTTCCAAGCCAATTAGTTTAGCGGTTCTTGCTGATACTTTAAAAGGGATTTTAGCCATTATGCTATATTCTTCAATTCTACATTTTTGAATATTTCTTCAAATACTTCAGAAGGATTTATATCTATTGCTAAAGCAATTAAATAAAGTTCTTCAGCGGTTAATCGAGCATATTTTTTTAAACATAAATCGCTGAGCCTAGAAGTTGTAATATTCGTTCTTCTGGATATTTCAGCTTTATTAACTGATTTTTTGCTTAAAAACTTTCCGAGTTCCGTCATTTTCCTGAAAATTCTAATACAAATCTAATGAATTCGGATAAATGTCCTATATATTAGGATTTTTTCTTGTTATTATTTTTGAACAAACTTAAAATTAGACAACTAACAGCAACAATTATATTTTTCATATTACTAAACACTTCAATCCCCAGCTCTCTCATATCCATATAAACTTTTACTTAAACTTTCCCATATAACTAACGCTAAAGCCTTTATGGACCTTGGTTTTTGATAATACTTGCTATCATCCATATTACTCAAAAACCCCAATTCCAAAAGAACAGAAGGACAATAATTAATGGTCTCCCTTAACACTTGAAAATTCCCAAACTTCACTCCCCTACTCTCAAAACCCAATTGCCTTTTGAAGGTTTCCTGCAATTGATATGCGCACCAAGTAGCATTATCCGAATATTTTGAAGTAGAATCAGCCACATAAAGCTCTACCCCTCTAGCATTTGGATTCTCGGAATGATTGCAATGCAACGAAACAAACAAATCTGCATCCAAGAATTTGGCCAATTTAGTCCTATCTGATAACGAAATAAGCGTATCGCTATATCTTGTCAAATAGATTTCAAGTGGCTTGTCCAACTGCCCATTAAGGTTTAAAATTTCCAAAGCAGTATCTAGAACAATATCCTTTTCCTGAATTCCATTTATACCTATTGCACCAGAATCTTTTCCACCGTGTCCGATGTCGATTACAATTCTTTTTTGATTGCCAGTTTCCTGTCCTAAAATGATGCACATTTTTAAGAGCAAAATTACAAAGCTGACGTTTTTAAGCACTTTTTTCATTTTCGATTTTTGGGTAATTAACAACTTCCTTTCAAAAATTCATAGAATTTGACACCAAATAATAGCAACATAATTCAAACTAAATCAAATAATATTTTATTCACAAATAGCTGATTATCAGTTATTTATAATCAAATATATGTAAATTTCCAATAACGAAAACAACACATAATTTTAAACTGTAACGTTATGAAAAAATCAATCTATTTAGCGACTATCCTCTCCTTCCTCTCAACATCACTTTTTGCTCAAATTGGTGGTATTGAGAATTCGGTCAATGACGTTTCCAACACCATTCGAACCATTTTCCCCATCATTCTGGGGGTGATTTTCCTAATTGGCTTCTTGTTTAATGCAGGTCACTTCTTTGGCGAAAATACAGACCTCAAAAAAGGAATTACAAGAGTTCTTGTATTTGTTTTAATCGCTGGGGCAGTAGTAGGCATTTTTACCTACCTAATTGGAATCGTAGTCTAAGCCTCTAAGAGGCATTTTAATACAAACAGTACTTATGAAAAAGTTCGAGGTTTATAAAAATATCAGAAAACAAGCAATCATTTTTGGGCTGCCCATTTCCCTGTTTGCTTTGATGATGGTTTCCATTCTTGCTTCGCTTTTGGTCATTATTTTCTCTTTCAGTTTCGGGATGATAATAGGTATTCTGGTTTTTAACGCTGCGCTCTATGTGGCATTGACCAGAATTATCCACAACCCACAGAGTTTTCAAACGGCTAACGCTTTCCCAAAAATTATAAGTAATAAAAGAAATTCAGGCTTCTATTATGAACAAGATTAACCTATCGGCATATCAGCCCATTTCAGATTTTCAGGACAATATCATCTTTGCCAATAATGGCAATGTGATTTTATGTTATGAAGGCAATTTGCCTGAAATCTATTCTCTGTCTGAAAAGGATTTTGAGGATATGCACGGAGCTTGGTTTCAGGCTTTGAAATCATTACCAGTTGGCACTGTAGTCCATAAACAGGATATCTATTTAAAAAAGTCCTATTCCTCGGAACAACTTCCAAACACAACCTTTTTAGAGAAAGCAACACATGGGCATTTTAAAGGTCGTGGACATATAGAACATAAATGTTATTTGTTTTTTATACTGACAAAAAACAAGGCACTCAACAATCCAAAATACGTTAATCCCTTTCGAAAGATTTCCAAGGGTATTGTACAGGAACTGGATGACAACATTAAAAGCTTCGTCAACTCGGTAAGCGACTCTGTTTCCTTTATAAATAACAGCCGGAAAGTGTCTCTCATACCATTAAACGAAAAAGAAATTGTCGATCTCACAGAGACCTATTTCAATGGCTTTAATGAAGGCTTTGATACCGATATTTTACTGGATAAGAAAAGCGTCAATATTGGAGAAAACCATTTTGATGCCCTGGCCATCAATAGCGAACTGTGCTTTGGCGAAAGTGTACAGAGTAGCAAGACCAATGAGAAATTCACTTCTGACGATTTTGTGTTTCATCAAGGGTTTATAGATGGTTTAGGGCTTACGCTTAATGAAAACCACATTGTAAATCAGATCCTGTATTTGGATGATAAACATAAGTGGCGCAAGTTGCTCGATAAGAAAATAGAAGAGCTTAGCAAATGTTCCAATTTCGGTTCACAAAACAAGGTGGTGCTTGGGAAGATCCAGCACATTCTGGATCAAATAAATGCAGATGATAATGCAAGGATCATTCGTGGACATCTCAACATTGTGTATTGGGCTAAGGAAGCCAAAGACTTGTATAAAATTACCTTAAAGATAAAGACTGAATTCAAGGAACTGGATATCATCCCATATTATCCGAGAGGGGAGGAGCGGAAGAATTATATACTGAACAGTTACTGCTGCTTTTCCTCTAATTTCTCCAATGAAGATTTATATGTAACCGATTTAAAACATGCCTTATGCCTGTTTATTAACAACACCAACTATAAGTCCGACCCTTCGGGAATTATATTCAACGATAGGGAACATAACATTCCCGTTCTGAAAGACGTCTGGGACGAAAGAAAGAAACGTATCAAGGCACGGAACTTTGCCATTTTCGCACCTACAGGCGAGGGTAAATCTTTTTTGGCCAATAACATCCTACGCCAATATTTTGAAAGTGGCGTTCGTTTGGTCATTATTGACTTAGGTGGCTCGTACACCAAATTCGCCAAACTCTATCCCGAAAAATACACGGTACTACGTTATGAAAGTGGAAAGAACTTGGGCATCAATCCATTTTATATCAGTAATCAAAATGATTTGTCTCCTGAGCGTCTTGAAGATTTATCAGTATTCTTATTTGAATTGTTTGCATCAGATTTGAAAGTGACCAAGGCACAATCAGTTTCCGTCAAGAAAATCCTTCGCCATTATTACGATAGCACTTCAGAAAGTCATTCGCTCGAAGGCTTCTATAACTTTATAGAAAGTAATCAGAATGATCTTCTGGATACGCTTAAAATCCATCCCGACTACTTCAATGTTACAAACTTCTTGCACGTAATGTCAGAGTACGTCGGCGATGGTTTATATAGTTTTCTGTTTGAAGTTAGCGAAGACCAGACCTATAAAATCGAAGACAAGCAATTGATTATTTTTGAATTGGATGAAGTGAAGGACAACAAAGAAATTCTGTCGGTAATGTTGAAGCTGATCAAGTCAGCCATCCAAAGAACAATTTGGAAGAATCGCGCTGAAAAAGGAATTATCCTTTTCGATGAATTTGCCAAGCAGTTGAAGTTTGAAAACGTATTGGAAAGTGTTGAATTTTACTACCAAGCCATCCGTAAACAAAATGGAGCCATAGGCATAATTCTTCAGTCTATCAATCAGCTACCGAACAATTCAACTTCAGCAAGTATTTTAGAAAACACCCAAGTTATCTACAGCCTCAACAATGAAAAAGGCTATGCAGAATTGGCCCATCGGCTCAACCTTTCCGGTCACGACCTGAACCAATTAAGATCCATCAAGAATAATCTTTCTGGTCCAAGGAAATACACCGAAATGTTTATCAAGATTGGAAAGGAAAGCAACATTTTTAGGCTTGAAGTTCCCAAAGAAGTTTATGCCGCTTACCTGACGGACGGAGAGGAAAACGAAGCCATAATGGCCATTTATAAAAGAACCCAAAGTATGGAACAATCAATAATAGAATTCACCTCTAAAATATAATACTATGAAAACTAAAATCAAAACAATCTCATTAGGACTAATCCTTATGATTTCCCATTTATTGCCTGCACGCGCTGCGTGCCAGGGAATGCCCACTTATGACAATACCAATTTTATCAGCTTGGTAAAACAACTGATAGAATCAGGGAAGCAAACCGCAAACATTATCAAGACTGTTCAGTTCTTAAAAACCCAACAAGAAAATATAGAAAAGGTCAACGATGTGGTTAGGCAATTAAATGCTGTTCGCGAAATAGGAAGAAACAACCAACGTCTTATCCAAATGATGCAAAACGATTTAAGGGATATTCTTGATAGTCCTTATATCAAACCCGGTGAGGTAACCAGAGTTTCCGAATCTTTTACTGCCATTGTAGAAAATTCTATAGAAACAATGGACTTCATCGATGAAATATTATCCAGTGATTACCTAAAAATGAGCGATGCCGACCGTGCTAAAATCCTTAAACAAAAAGAACTTGAATCAATGGAAATGGTTTCCAATATCAAAGTCAAAACCAAACG
The DNA here is from genome assembly GCA_964636585.1 of uncultured Antarcticibacterium sp. Lineage (GTDB taxonomy): Bacteria > Bacteroidota > Bacteroidia > Flavobacteriales > Flavobacteriaceae > Gillisia. Next base: position 45,158 of record CAZWSP010000004.1, on the reverse strand, counting down.
ATACAAGGATATTATTTCTTTCCGAAAAATGCAGGATAAAATTAATAACCGTGAAACTGATTTTTAGAAAATGACCGCAACTATTATTTTAGGGATAGGACTGGAATATATAGACACGGTATTCCAGACCATACAGGACAGCAGCTTCTCGCAATATACTATTGCCGGAATGAAAACGCTTGCCGTGCTATTCTTTCTGGTTAATATTCTTAAAAAATATAATGAAGGCATTGCGGATAAAGACGGTTACACTTGGGGCTTGAGTCCTGGCGAATTGGCCAAAAACTTTGTTGTTGTGCTCTTGGTCATATTCTCTACCCAGGTTTTGGGATTCTTTGATAGCATTCTAGTTTCCATAGAATCTCAATATCGCGGAACTGCTCCTGCCCTCCTCCCCTTGCAAATGCAGGACATTCCTATAGAAGAGGATATCAACCTTATCGATGCAGCAAAGAATGCAATGACATTGCTTTACGAAGCTTTGGTAACACCCCTGTATGGTTTCAAAATATTTGCTTTTATTATTAGCATCTTCCTTTGGATTTTGGATTTGTTTATATACCCACTATTTCTTGCCGAACGTTATTTTCTATTGGGCATCATGCAAGCCTTTTTTCCTTTGATTATAAGCTTAGCTGTATTTGAGAAATTCCGATCCTTAGCATTTACATTTTTCAAGTTGTACGCTGCGGTTTATATGCTTGTGCCCGCCTTCTTTTTGGTCAACATATTTATCAATGCAATCTACACTGAAATCAATACCAACTTCTGGACGAATCTTTTCGGAACGGATGTCGGCCAAGGCTTTTTTGCACCTGTAGTACAACTCGGTTCAGTAGGTTTTATCGTTTTCTTAAAATTTAAATTGTACAGACGTGCAACGTCTTTTACGCTCAGATTATTCACCAACTAATTCCTATTAGAATGAAAGCACCTTATAACAACATTTATAACATCTTAAAATTAAACCGGTTCATCGTGCTAGCGGTCGTGATTTTTGCTTTTTTATTTAGCATATTTTCATTATGGATGGCATTTAGCACGAATGAAAAGGCTCTGAACAGTGCTTTTGCAATCAATACAGATGGCAGTATTATTCCGCTAAAACTTATTACCCAAAAGGAGAATTTCAGGGTTGAAGCTTTGGCGCATTTAGAGTTGTTTCATACCTATTTCTATAATATCGATGCGAGTAACTATGAACGCAATTTGGAAAAAGCGCTTTGGTTGGGTAACAGTTCTGTAGATAATCTATACCGACAGAAAAAAGCGGATGGTGTTTATAATCGTCTATTGCAATATTCATTGGTTCAAAAGGTACAGAGTATCGATTCGAGGTTAACCGAAAGTAATGGCTCATACAGTTTCACAACCACAACCATTTTCGAAATCAATAGAGGCTCTATAATAGACACCTACGAACTGGTTTCCACAGGAAGCCTAATGATGGTTGACCGAAACTTCCCCAACAATCCGCACGGATTATTGATTACAGACTATTTCGAAAACACCTTAAAAAAATTAAACAATGAAAATTGAGCCGATTATCGGCATTTAAAAAATCACTCTTATGAAATGAGCCATAAAAATTTGGGGTATTAACCGGAATATTGATTGGCGAATTACATCTGACAAACGAAAAATAAATAAACAGCAACAGATGAAAATAGAAAAGAACAAAATTGTATTCGCAGCGGTACTAGCTGTAATATTTTTATTTCTGATTTCCTATTCCCTGATGGTAATGGGCGATGATGAAAGTGAAAATAAAAACCTTGAGCAGACCTTGGTGCCCAATTTAGAAGAAAACCAAAAAGAGTACGATTCTAAATTAGATGCTATCAATGATTTAAAGGAAGTCCGTGAGAACAATGCGCCAAGTATTTACGATGAAAAACTGATTGATTCCCTTGGCTATTATGATCCAGATCTGCCGCAACGTGAAAAAGAACGCATTGTGGATAGCATCTATTCTGCAGGGAAAATCAAATATTCTGAATCGACCTATCAGAATCTTGGGGAAAGTAAAATAGCACAAAAAAAAATTCAAAAAACAGATCCCCAAGAAATAAAAAGAGAACAGAAGATTGAAGCCAAGGAAATGGGTTTGGAACATCAACTTTTCTTTGCCTCCTCGCACAAATCCAATGACATTTCAATTATCGGGAATACAGATGAAACAATCTATGTAGTTGTCGATGGCGATCAAGTTGTTAAAGTAAATAGCCGATTGAGAATGCGACTTTCAAAAGCTGCAATGATCAACAACAGGCAAATGCCAAAAAACACTCCTGTTTTTGGATTTATTAGCTTTCAGCCCAATCGTGCTTTAATAGAAATCGAGAATATCAAACATCATCCAACGAAGCTCAAAGCCTTCGATTTGCAGGACGGTAGCGAGGGCATTTATGTTGAAAACAATTTTCGGACAGAAGCTACCAATGAAGTACTGGATGATATTATTGGCGATATCAATATTCCAAGTGTCCCGCAAGTGGGCGGAATTACAAAAGTACTAAAACGCAATAACCGAAGCGTGAAAGTGACCGTACTGAACAATTACCAACTTATTCTAAAACCAAAATTATGAGGCCCATAATGGGCATTTAAAAACGCACTCTTATGAAATACTATATCATCATTTCGGCTCTTATTGTTCCTTTAGCTTTCGCAAAAGTGAACGCACAGACAAAGCATACACTCGACACTATATATGCCAATGACACCAAAAATGTGGCGCTCTTTTTTCCCGAGCCTATACGACAAGGGATTACTGGTTCAGAGAATTTTGTATTTTCTTACAACCGTGAAGAAGAACAGTATTTCGGACTGCTTCAAGCGAAGCCAGGAAAGGAAAGTAATCTGTTGGTAGTGAATAGAGATGGTTCGATTTTTTCATATATAGTAAGATATAAAGCACAGCTTCCGAAGCTTAATTATTTTATTCCGTTGTCAAGTAGTATCGGGAACGAAAAGCCAAAAGTGGATGATTCGATTCCGAGTTCTACCTCTGAAAGGAATATGGATAACTTAAATTATTATTACCAGAAATTCAGTTCTTATCTTCTTGAAAGAAGACAAGATATTGGTCAGATTAAAAAGAGAAATGAAGGTATTGTTTTAAGTGTTGAAAATATTGTCTTTGATAAAGATGAACTCTATTTCGTTATTCAGATTGAGAATATTTCTACCTTAGATTACGATTTGAATTTCTTGAACCTTTCGATTGAAACAAGACAGAAAGGCAAAAGAAAGTCATTACAACGCTTATATCAAGAACCGACTTATATACATAATCTGCCTTTAAAAATTGCAGAAAGTGAAACTGTGCGCTTCATTTATGTATTGCCCAAATTTTCATTATCCGATGACCGTAGGGCAATTTTGGAATTGAGCGAAAAAGATGGCGAACGGAATATAGAACTTAAAATATCTCATAGATATATTAATAACCCTAATTAATACTGTTATGAAAAAAATTGTCATTTTCTCGCTCATAGTACTATTCCTTTCTTGTGCCGATTCTGATACTAAAGTTTCTGGGCCAAGTGCCACAATCCACATTGTCATCGAAAGTTTCTATGAAAAAGATGAGGAAGCTTTAAAAGCCAACTCAACACCACAGGCATATTCCAATTATATTAATACTATAAATATGTTGAATGCGACGGTGAAGGATGACTCAAACTTTACTATTTTGCAGGATATGATTATTGGTGATGTGGCTTGGGTAAATTATACGACAACCTATGATAAGTCACCAGGCCTTTTTAAACTGGTTAAGCAAAATGGTAAGTGGCTGGCGAATGCGAGAGGCTCAAAAGGATAAATCGCCTTTTTAATAGCTAGTCTTTCAATTCAACTCTAAGATAATCAAAATCAATTTTTAGTCTTTTCTTTACAAAATTCAAGTAATCAATTTCATCTTGGTTTGGCGCGTATTGTCCAGCAATGAACAATATTTTTGTTCTATCATCATCGTCCTTTTGCATATAGGACATTATTTGGCCTAAACCCTCTCTAATACAATCAGCTGCAAAAGCAGAGGATTTCACTTCGTAGAAATGAATTTCATTTTTTAATTTGACTTTTATATCTACGTAATTTTCCTCAAGCACAACACTATCTTTACCATATTTTTCCTCTAGATGCTCTTGTAAAACTTCTTGAATTTTGTTGTGCTTTTGTTCAGCAATGTAGCTAGCACTTCCTTTCCTTTTTTGTTGTGTAGAATTTCTCGAAGTAGCTCCTTTTCTTTTAGTTTTTCTCTTCTTTCCTGTATTTGTTGTTTTTCCATTATCTCGACCATATTTCTCATATAAAAAATCAGCAAATTGATAAACGGAGAGATGAGATGGCTTGTTGGCAATTATTAAATTCTGAATTTCAGAAGTTTTTGTTTTTCTAGTAACAGTTAGTCCATAGTTTTCTGCAATTTTATGTAGTACAGCCTTTTTGAAAATTGGAATTAATCTTTCGTTTGAATACAAGTAAGCAATTTTCCATTTTACAAAAAGAGTTAAGTGTAAATCATCAATCTTTTCAAAATCTCCCTTTTCCGAAAAATCAATAATCTTTAAGATTTCAGCTTTTACATTTTGAAATGCTTCTTTTCTATCTTCTCCATAATATCGTTGCCAGGAATAAATGTCATCGCTAACTAAATTTTTTGGTTTTGCATTTGGGTCGCTACGTTTATAAATTCCAAACTTGCTAGAATTTATACCTTTAATACTTCCCAAGGCTCTTGTTTTTGTTTCCAACCATTGACAGAATGTGTCTTTATCTCCAACAGACACATATTGGTTCAGTTCCATAGATTTTATTGCTTCGATGTCCCACCTGTCAAGAAATTCGTAGAGTATTACCCTTGATAATTCAGTATTGTTTTCCAATTTAATTTATTGTTTAAGTTAGTTTGAATGAATACGCTTTACTTTAAATAAAACGATTGCAATTGTTTAGCTGAAAAAACTAAATTTCCGTTTTATAAACAAAAACATTTTCGCGAATTAAATAAGCTTCAGTAGAACCCGAATCAATCATCAAACCTAAAATATGTAGAAACGCATTGACTAAATCCTGCCTATTTTTAATGATACTTATATGATTAAAAAACAGCTTTTTAATCAATTTTTTACCATCTTTTCCCATTAAGTCATCTGCATTTCCTGGGTGCTCATCAATTAATTCTTTTAAAAGTAAAATCCCTTCTGGTAGAAACACTTTTTCTCCAAATGTTGAAAAAACGGATATAACAGAAGAAAATTTTCTTATACCAAAATAAGCTGCCATATCAAGGTATTGTTCTTTGTAACTAAGAAACCCTTCCCAATCTTCTAGGGATTTCAAAAACCTATTATCTAACAGTAATTTATCGCTAAAGTAATAACTGTCATTTTCCTTAAGTTTATTAAATAAGTACTCCCACAACTTCCAGAATCTTGTACCATATTCTTGTAATTCTTCTTCGGTATTTTCACGTACAATATCATACATTATTGTAATGCAAAAGTCTAATGTGCTAGCAACGAACTTGAACAAATCGTGAATATTTTCATCTCTTTCATTAAATTCCTGTAGGAATGGCAAAACTAAAATATCTATTAATTTTTGTCCATACTCTACTTTACTACTGTAGAGAAAGAACTGCCCTAGAAACAATTGCATATCTGTCTGAGCCGTGTAATCGAACCTTTGATTATTTCTTCTCCAAGTGTCTCCTTCAAAGGCGGTATGCTGACCAACAAATTCGCTCACAACTTTTATTACATAATCTACTTCTACGATATTACAGTTCTTAGTAGATATCATTAGCATAGCTCTAATAAGAAAATGCTTTTCGTGCGATATAAAATCAATAGCTTCCGAATCAATTTCGATAGGTGCATTCATACACTCACTAATGAATTTTTTAAAGCTCTTTTCATATGCCACTAACTCTTCTTTTGCGGCCCTATAGTAAGGTCTTATATTATCTTTCTCAAATTTTGCAAATGACACGACCATTTTCGTTAAATCGCTGGCAACATCTGGGCAGTTCTTAATAAAATCATCTCTAAAATACATTAGAAACTGTCTTAAATCATAATCGTTTAATGGACATAAGACAAGGCGTCCAAGTTGCACCCGATAATCTATTTTCGCTTCATCCGTAGCAGCAAACTTTGGAAGTAAATGTATAGCGTGAAGAATTGTCTCTTTCTCCAGTAAACTATAATTCATGCTCAAGTTATAATCATTTTTGTATTTATCTGTTATCAGTGCATCGACAGCATTAGAAATTGTATCGAGACACCAGGAAATCTGCTGCTCGTTTAATTGAGCAGAAAATAAGTCAAGTCCAATCTTAGACAGTGATACTGGCATATCAAACAACCCGTGTTGAAAATCTGCTGTGGTATAGTAATTATAGATTTCTAACCATTGCTCAAAAGTTATTTCCACTTCTTTCTCTATAACTTTACGCAGCATATTACTATAAGAGGCATCGAAGTGATTATCCTTAAAATCTTCTTGAATTGCAGTAAGTGTTTCAGAAATTTCTTCTGGATAAGATGGTACCAACTCCACGGTGCCTGCTTCTTCATTTACTTTGCCTGGTTTAAGTTTACGCACATCTATTTCAGTTACCGTTTTAATCCATATATGGTCGTCTGCGAAGTCCTTGAAAAATTTGTCAAAAATTTCGAAAAGCTGTTTGTTGAACTTTCCATAGTTGATTTGGTATGGAATCATAAAAGCTCGTAATCCTTGATGATATTTTCTGCGATGAGGCAAGGCATTTGATTCCATCCTCTCTTTTTGTGCATATGGTATTTCTCTATCTTCCGGTGCCATACTGTGATACTCACTTATTGACCTCTGCAAATCCCAATCATAGAATTGTCTTAGTCCAAAAATGGGTAATATAGCTTCTGTAAAAGCTTTTGGGTATGCCATAAAAACACTGGTAACAACAGAAGTTAAAGCTACGTTATTGGAAAACTGAAGTATATATTTACAGTGTTCTTCTAGTAGCTTTTTGGCTAAATCACTATCCACTGCTGCTAATTGAAGTAAATAACTTTCTAAAGACATCAATAGGGATATAATTAGGGTGTGTACTCCAGTTGCTGAACCCCTATAAGCAATCCATAAATCCAAATCTCCATATTGAATTCTTTCGTTTCCGTCTTGGAATTGCAGTGTCAATTTTTCCAAAGGATGCTCTTTTCCGTAGTCAGACAGAACGAAGAAATCAACACTATAGTTCATAAAATCAGTAACAAAAGAAATCGCTTTAACCGGATGGGTTGAAAATAAACTAGCCGCAAATGTTTTATAAACACCAGAAGGGTAATAATCAAATTTTGAATCTTCTATTCCCCAAGATTCTTCTTTTTTTGGTTTCGGTTTAGGTAGAAAACTTGATATACTTCTATGGCCATCTATTTTCGCTTCTTTTACCTCTTCTTCTGGTTGCGCTTTCCAGTTTTTATTTGTTAATGAAATAAGTAACTCTGGAAACTCTTTTACAAGGCTTTGGTTTCGTATTCCCCCAAGTGCTATTTTAAGAACTATCTCATAAAATTGCTGTATTCTCCAAGGCACAGTTTCTTTTGAGTTTGTCCTGTTTAAAAAATCTGTAAGTTCAGATTTAGCAAAGGGTGATAGACCAAAGAATAAATATACCAACTCTTGTATTTTATATATTTCACGAGAAAATTTATTCAACCAGAAGTCATCTTCAGATTCAATCTGCTGAATAAAATGAATAACGATACTCTTACAAGCTTCAATTTCTTCAAAGGATAAATTATCAGCGTCAAGTAAAAATCGTAGCTCCCAATCTAATAATAATGAAAAAATAGACTCGCGCAAACTCAACAACTCAGTTATGTTTTCTGCTATAAACATCAGTAATTCCTTCCAAACACTACCTACAGGAAATAATATAGATTTTTTATTTTCAGAACCTAGACCATATTCTTTACAGGCAGTTCTAGTCAACATTATACAACGACCTAAAAAAGAAGCATTATCAGCAAGTAAATCAGCTTTAAAACTCGTAAAAAACGGGGATGCATCTTTAGAACGAAAAACAGAAACTAGAATCTCGTCTGTCCAGTATTTCTCTATTTTTTCGTTATTAATTGTACTTTTAATTGTTGTGACAATAGAATCAGTATCTTCAATCAGATAATCTTCTACCCATAATCTAAAGGCTCTTCTAAAGGCAGGTTGGCTGCCTATTTGATTAAAAAAGTCCTCAGTAGTGGGTGCATCAGCATTAAGTTTTGAAAGGTGCCTTACCAGTGCCCAATCTTCAAGAATATCGTGTGAAGGTGCAAATTGATATTCATTTCTATTTTTGTACAAAATATGGTCATCGAGCAAAGCTTCTATGGCTGCTTCATCAACTCCTTCATCTGGCTCTACAAAAAGGCGCATTGACTGTGCTCTTTTTATGGCCACATTTGAAAATGCTTTTCCACGTTTTCTGGCCATACCACTGCCAGTGATTGTTGATTTTTCAATAATATGACTCCAGAGTTTTGATTTAAAATCGATTAGAGACAAGCCTTCTACTTGAAATCCACTTACACCAATTGTATTTACCGCAAACTGAAGGTATTTTGGGCTTCGTAGTATTTCTTTTATTCCTGGGTTTTCAAAATATGGTTTTAATTTTGGAAAATGCAGTAGCGCTATATCCAGTTCATCATCCGACATAAGTTTTACCTCAATAGTATCAACATCAGTAACGTAATATTTTTGAAGAATTAGGTTGACAGCATAGGCTCTTGATGTAAAAATCACTTTTACATCTTTAAATGATTTTATTTTGGTTAAAAATTGTTGAAAAGCATTTTCTGGATTGGCTTCTAGCAATTTCTCCAAACTATCAATTACAATCAGTTTTTCTTTTAGATACCCTATGGAATTAACAATATCGCTAATGGAATGTGTCACACCAAGTCTAGTGAATACGTGTGATAGTGTACTTTCATTAAATTGCTCTGCCTTGAAGACAAAAACATTTGTTTTATCGTGATATGTTTCAATGAAGTCTTTTAATAGTGCTGACTTACCTGCACCAGCACTTCCGCTTATTATGGTAAATTGATGTTTCTTGGTTACCTCTAGAAGTTCTTCTAAAGTATCCGAACGGTCTAAGTGGAAATCTTTAATGGAACTCGTAAAGGGCTCTATTATAATATTACCATCTTCTTTGAGCTTAGATACCGAGGTAAAAGTGTTATCAAATACAGACGGATCAAAACACTTATAGACATCTAATTGTATGCATTCCTCATAAGATAGCGCTCCTCCATTAAGATTATACTGAGTAGCTAAAGCGAATAAATTATTCCATATTTGACTGCCTGTTAGTATGCAATCTACAGCTTTAGTTAATGTGATAATATTCAAAACATTGCTATATGCAGTACTGGTCTCGGTTGTAAAGTCGTACCCAACAAGTGCCATACACCTTAGAAACATCCAAATATCTTTTTTGGGTACATTCTCATCATTATTGGCCTTTTTGAGTAAGTTTTCAAAAATGTTGAGATGCTGTTTCTTAATAGCGATTCTTTCCACTTCTTTATAAAAATCAAACTCGTTATTGTGAGTTGAAGCCCAATCTAAAAGAACATTAAAGTGCTTCTTATCGTTGTTGGTCAAGTTAGATTTTACCAATAGAAGTCTATCGATACTTTTATCAAATGCTGTATTATTGAAATCTTTCCAAAAGGCGGTTATTACTTCGTTAAAAGTTTCATTAGCTTCTGTGAGAGCTACGTTATATTTGATTTGACCTAAAATCTTTTTCTTACTTCCAGAACCTAAATCTACCTCTACCAATAAATCATCTGTTGCATAGCCTTTACTAGTTGTCTGAAAAGCGACTTCTGATATTTTGCCATTAGTAACCAGAGGTATCTCAATCTGTAATAGCATAGCAAGTAAATAAGCTGCTTGTACATTATGTTCATAGGTAGCTCCGCCACTTCCCATTGAAAATACACTTCCAGTTTTAATCATACTTATTGTTTTTTAATTCTGTTCTAAAAGCACTAGACATCAATTCCACTTCACTTCTTTTTATTCCTATTTCTTCTGCAATATGTTCCCAATTTTTGACCACCGTCAATACTTCAGAAAGTATGGTTTCCATTTCACTTTCGCTTAACCTAAAATATTCGCCAACACTTTTAGCTAAATCAAAATCGAGGGCGTTATCATCCATATCTATATTTAGAGATAAACCATCTTTTTCTATCGAAGGGTTTAAATCATAGGCGGGCGATAAAATCCAACCTTTTTCGGTTAATATAAATCCGTGATTTCTCAAATGGTCGTCCGTATTAGAAATCGCTATATTAAATACAATACGCCGCCAAAGTTGATGCAAATTAGCTTCTACATCTGCACCATAATTTTCTATAAACTCTACAATTTCAAGATAACTTGGTACGGATTCCTTTATGATATCTTCTGTATTTCCAGTCATCGTCATCGCTGAAGCAAAGTGAATCCGTTTTCCAAAATCTCTATCAAATCTTCTAGTTAGGAAAGTATGGTACTGACCATTAATCTTTTCTATTTTAGAATCTGCCATATGTATTCCTGATGCAGTAGCTAGTTGATATACTAAAAATTCCCAAGCGGCTTTATCAATGGTATCTGTCTTTGATGGGAACTTTGCTATCCAAAGGTTTTTCTTTGGGTCAAAAATATTTGCCTTGGGTCTTGCACCTCCTAAAGATGAGCCTGGTGCTATCAATACGGCAATCCATTTTCTTACGGCTTCACTTTGGTCATCACTTTCTAATTGTCTCGCAGCTTCCTGTAAATCACCTAATGATGACCAGGGTGGTGTTGGACTATGTGCATCGTTATCTAAAAAAGGACCTTCCAATTCAGTTTTAAAGCGCAACGCACCCATTCTACTTTCATCAAAAACTCCAAGCAGATAATCTATTTCATAGAGTGTGCGAGCCTTTTCATTATTTGCCCTAGCATCTTGGGCAGCTCTACGTTTCATTAAAGTCCTACCCCAAGTATCTGGCATACTATCTAAAAAGATTCCGAAATTCTCTTTGTTAGCAGGGTATTGTGGACCTGAATAAAAATCTATATCTGGGTCTAACAATCGTTGTGCCTTGGTTTTTAACCAATCCTTATCGTACTCAAAACTGAACGCTTTTTTACCTTTGGCAAAGTGTGCTGAAAGTATGCCAACCAATATTGGTTGTTCTAAAGCCGCCCAATCTGCAAATACATATATGTCAAATTTTCCTGTTGCCATTTTGCTTATAATAAATCAAGGTCTTGTAATTTTCTACCGAACTCATCGTCTACTGCCAGTTTTTTAAAATCCTCTTCAAGATTCAGCACTCTGAACACGTTAAAATAAGAACCTATGGCAACCGCAGGGTCGCCTTTTTCTATTCTGTATAATGTAGTCCGGTTAATGCCAGCACGTTCGGAAACCTGCTCAGCCGTGAGCTTTCTTCGCTTTCGCGCAAGCTTTATATTCTCACCCAAATTCTCAAATATTTTCTGATATTTCGGTAAAAGAACTGCTTTCTTAGAATTCATTTTGTTGCATATTTACCACAAATTTACTACTATTGTTGATAATATGCAACATTCAAACAGAATTATAACTTATGTATAATATCTTTGATCAAGACCACGAATTAGCTATACCAATGGGACGACCTTTTGTATTTCGATTCCGTCCACCTAATAAGAATACCATAAGCGAGCTTAAAGAAAACTATATTTGGTTTTCAGATAGGGACTCACTTAATGATGAATTAGATTCGAATCCAGAGTTTGTTAAACTTTCAACTAATCCTGAAGAACAAAAGCTACTTTATAATATAATTGCTGAGAATATTTTTGACCAAAACGCCAAAGCATATTTTGATAAGAATATGGATCCAGAAAGGCTTCAAGAATTTGCCTCAACTAAAATAAAACCTTTTGTATCAAGCTTTGGTATTGCTTGCTTTACAATGTACCCAATGAACAAAAAGTTATGGAACATCTATTCAGAAAACAACAAGGGTATTTGTCTTCATTTTGATAGTAGTGATGACCCTAAATTTTTCCATAATATTCTTCCGATATTTTATGTCCCTAAAATCAAGGAAAGAGAATACAGTGCAATTTCCAAACCTAATCATATCATTGATTTATTTTATAAAAAAACGAAGGAATGGTCATATGAAAAAGAACTTCGACTTCTTAAAGACAAAACAGTCAGAGTTAGCTTTGAGCCTTCTTCTTTACAAAATGTACTTATCGGCTATGATGCGGAACAAGACTTTATCGAAACTGTAGTAAGCACTATAAAAGATAGATATAATAATGTAAAAATTTTTCAAGTGGTTAAGCCTGTTTCGATAGGAAAATTATCATACAAGCCATTATACATTCCTTAATATAAAATAGTGCCAAAGGACCAACATTACACCACCTATTACACCACCTTAGTTTTATCCGAAAATAGACTTCGCTTCCTTATAAATCCTTTCAAAATTAGCTGCCAAATCAACTTCAGAAAACTGCTTCGATTCTTGTGGAAACTCTCTTTTAATTTTTTCCAATTTAAATTGCACCTTTTTATCCTTTCCATCCGCATAGGTTATGAATTCGCCTTGTTTCAATCTAAAGAATACATCCGCTCTAATTTTAGGTATTTCTTTTTCTCCAGTTGTTATCCTTGTATCAAAATCAAGATTATGACCACAACTTATACTTTTGGTGGAATCCTTAATAATTTCAAAAAAGCGTTCGTAATATTTTGCGGTGTCCGGGTCGTTTACCTTTCCAAAGAATTGATAGGAAAGATTGCTTAAAATTGCCTTACTCGCTTTATCGCCATACATCATATCGTTTTGGATTTTGTCCTGCATCACATAAATAGTAGAAATATTATAACTCCGCAAGGTTGCAGGAATACGATGCATATTCAATAAACGAATGGTTGGCGCTTCTTCCATCATAAGAAATGAAGGGTCTGCATTGCGAACACTCATTTGCTTTGTAATGGTATGAATGATGGTAGCAATTACAGGCGAATACGAAGTTTCAAATTTGGGATTGTTCACAATTGAAATTACCGTTGGGTTTTCTGGGCTATTTATATTGAGTGGTACTTCATCCGCAGACAATGCCATAAAAATACGTTGTGTGCTAATGCGTTTCAGGGCATTGGCCAAAGTGCTTTTTACACCTGCGGTCTGTCTTTCAGAATCCTTTCCACTTATAAACGCATCTGCCATTGCCCTCGATGTCGTATTGGTTTCCAAAAACTGGATAAGGCTTTCCGTGTCCAGATATTGGTAAATCGCAATTAAATGGGGAAGTGTACAAAAATGTGGATAGGTGGTTTTCAGTTTCCAAATCAATCCACCAATCAAGCCTTCCGCAGCATCGTTGAAAAATTTTGTTGTGCCTGTTGTTCCGGATTCCCTCTGCTCCAAAAGGTTCTCGATCAACACCCGTGAAACCTCATTTACACTCTCCTCATTCTCTAAATAGCATGGCGCAACAGGATTTACCCTATGGATGATTTTATCAAAAGAAATAACCTTAAAAGGAATTTCTCCATCTTTAAAAAGCGGATATGCCATTTCGGTCAACTCAAAATCCTTGTAGTCGTGAATGATCCCACAAAAACCTTCCTTCCGGAAATGTTTCAGGAAGCCATAGACTACACTTTCAGTCTTTCCACTACCCGCAGATCCGATGATAGAAGCCCCACGTTTAATATTTTCAATTTTGAAATCTTTAGTGTTCGTTTTAAAATTAACCTGATACTTTTCAGAGACACCACTCTTTACATTGGTCTTGTGCAGGAAAACGTAGAAAACTGTATTGATAAAAAGCGAAGGACAGCCTAGATAAAGAAGTGCTCTTATCAAGTGGTCGGGGTAATACAAATAGCCAATAAGTACCGAAAGCAGCACCATATTCAAAAAGAAGGCATATTTGGAAATTCGGTACAGAACATAAAAAATCAAGCTAGCCAAAGCGATAATCGTCAACGTATTATATATGTCCATAACTTTCATTTAAATACCGATGGAACTTGATTTGATGGCCACTTCCACACCACGTCGAAGTTGTTTAAATATTTTCATTGCCAATTGTGCTTGCGTTACTGGAATACTTGGGATTAATGGGACACCTGCTTTACCTATCATTTTGAAAGCGATTGCCTTTTCGTTGGTGGGCAATTTCATCAATGACGCAAAATATATTTTCGGGTTTTTGATAAACTCCTTCCGGGCTTTATAGGTTTCTGCAAAATTCCGTTGATATTCAAAATATTTATCAAAGGTCTTTTCAGCATTTTCGAAAAATTTGTCCCTATCAAAGCCTCGTTTTACTGTTTTACCGTTTAATTCGACATCGGAGGATTTGTATTTGCTTCCAGGAGATAAGCTGAACCTATTGGATGCATCCTTACGGCTTACGATAATATGAATATGGCTTTGGTTGCCTTCTTTGGGCATTCCTTGAACAATTCGTTTACCATCCTGCTGATGTGGGGCTGCCTTTTCCAATTTTGTGATTTCCCGTTCCATCATTTTGATATTACCGGGGAGTTCGCCTCGCTCCACTTTTCTGATATCGTTTTTTAACGCAAGTATTTCGGTGGCAAAAGGTTGGTTTTCCAGTACCTGCTTGTCCGTTCCCTTAAATGTTCGTTGATGCTCTATTTTCGCAAAATATTTTATGTCATCAATATTGACCGGTCGTCCTTTGATTTCACGGTTGAAAGATGCCACATAATCTTTCATCAATTCCCTCGTATACTTTTTCAAGTCTTCGCTAAGGTTTTGCAAACACATCAGTTCATATTTTGAAGGGCTCACGGTAATGGAATAAAACCTCGGTTCGGTTTTTTCCAATTTTGCCGTATTGCCATCAATTTCCCTGACAACTTCTTCAGCTGAAATCTCATCGCCATACTGATTGAAAAAGTGTTCCATATCCCTTTGTTCCAAACCTTGGTTTTCCTTTTCCAAATAATCCACAAAATCGCCTGAGCTTTGGGAATAATTTCCGCCTAATTTCTGAGGTGTAATCGTGATATACATAGTTCAAAAATTTATAGTTTGTTGTTTGAATTTTGCTTTTCCTGGAAACGTACAGGTTTCATTTCTTCCACAAATTTCTTCTCCACAATCAAAGGTTTCTTTTTAGGTTCTTCAGTTTGAAAAAGAGATTCTATCATTGCCACGGTGGGCTTGGTCTGGGTCTTTTCCATATCCCTCATTATTGCGATAACGGCATTGATCCGTTTCTTTAAATTCGCCTCGATCGTCCTTCCGGTTGGACCCAGTTTTTCCTTCGGGGAAATCTCGTTATAGAAGAAAAAATCCAATATTGTGGCCATTGCCTCGGTATGTGATTTGAAGTGGGCTTTAGAAAATTCTTGAAATCGTTTTGCAGTTTTCCTCTTAAACCTGATTGTGATGAAGGTGTCCATTTTACTTCGCTTTTTTTTGAGTATGACGCAAATCCATCCCTGTTTACAGACTGTTTCAGGGCATTTGACGCAAATCGAAGAAATCCATAAAATTCACTGATTTTTAAAGTGTTGAAAATCAATTAATTAAACAGGAAAAGGAATATGTAACGCGGCTTTGCCCGTTACCCTCTTGCTATTCCTTTTCGTCACGCCAAAGCGTGATTAAAATTTCATACAATCTGACTAATCCCGATAGCTATCGGGATTCAATTGCCTTTTCGGAATTCGGAAATTCCTATATATAAACTTTAGATGGATATAACTATCAGCGAAAGTCAAAAATGGATAGTTATATAAATTTATGCGCGCTGAATATCAGCAAAATAAAGATACATTTTTTTCTTGAATTGAGATTGATTGTACACAAAAACACCCCTAAAATTTTAGAGGTGCTTGAATATTGTCTTTAGAAAATTAGATGTAGTTTAAGAACGTATAGGAATATAAATTCCGCACTGCTTCTTCTTCTTCGATCATAGTTTCAAAACAGGTATAATTTTCTCTTACATATTTGCGAATATCATCGCCAAATTTTCGTTCCACATCTTTTTTGGAATATTCCAAAAGACGGTTTTGAGCTTCTTCGCTCAAGTCTGTAAAATTGAGATATACCATAGTTGATCCTTTTTACAAAATTCCGTTATCAGCAAAACTATAATAATCCCCATCGGGAACTAGTATCAAATGATCAAGAAGTTTAATATCGAACAATTCCGATGCTTTCTTAATTTTGTTTGTCAATTTTTGATCTGCATCACTTGGTACCAACTTGCCACTTGGATGATTATGGGTAAGTATAATACCTACTGATAAAGATTTTAAAATGACTGCAAATAAAATCCTTACATCTACTAACGTTCCTGTAATTCCACCTTGCGAAATTTGATATATCCCTTTTACTTTATTGCTATTGTTTAATAGCACAACCTTAAAAGTTTCATGTAATTCAATTGTATCTTTATCCCAATCCTCAAATAACAATTGAGCCGCATCTTGTGAATTGCTGATTTTTTGCCACATAGAAGACTTTAAGCCCCCTTTGTAACTAATCCTTATTTCGTTAACTTGTACTTTCATATTAATTTGATTTAAAGAGTTAATAATGAAAAAGAGGGCGCAACTTTCCACTGGAACGCCCTCTTTAATTTTAAATGTTAATTACCATTTTTAGACCCGAGCAATAGGATTTCCCTTGCTTCCACTTCGGTTACATAGCGTTGGCTGCCCTCGTCCGTTGTATAGGTTCGGGTTCTAAGCTTCCCAGAGACACCTATCTCCTTGCCCTTTCCAGCATATTTTTCGACAATTTCAGCAGTCTTGCCCCATGCTACGACAGTATGCCAATCGGTAGTTTGTACTTTTTCGCCCTTGTCGTTTTTGTAGTTTTCATTTGTCGCCAGTGAAAAACGGGCTACTTTCTTTCCGCTTTCAAGGTCCGTAATGGTTGGTTCTTGTCCAACGTTTCCGATTAGCTGTACGTGATTTTTTAAAGTACTCATAATAAAATATTTAAAGATTAATTAAAATGCTACCTGAACCATTCAGGCAGCTTGTGTTTATGTTGTTTTGAAGTGATCTACTTATTATATCTTGAGCGTTTTCCTTTTTTGTTTTTTTTAGTGCCGCTTCCTTTTTGATGTTTTTGTACGATTTCATAAGATTCATTTTAGATTTACTTCCCATAGCGCCCTCGCTGTTACCTTTTTTTGTTGCTTATACAGTTGAAATATTTGGAATTGATAAGGACTTATAAAAAGTGAAGCGAAGAGAAATGGTTTATGCAGTCCGTTCAACTTCCGAATGTTGGTATTTTGCTGATAAAAAAAGGGAGGAACAGTGAGGGTGCAGGTGTAGGTCTAAAGGCTTATGTGAAGTATGAAAACATAGGAAGCGGCACCAAATGAATAATGGAATTCCTTTCAAGCGGATGCTAATCGCGGTTTTGACTTAGGAATGAAGTGTTCCTTCCCAGTCCCGAGGTTTCGGGACGGGAAGGGTTAACGAAATAGAAAGTAAAAATTGGGGATTGTGTCCAAGACCTTATAGGAAAGCTCTTTTCCCGGAATGTAGTTTTTTGCGAAATGCAAGGAAATGTGCTGAGGGGTTATGAAATTGAACTATTCACTCCACACATTTTTATAATACAATCTAGCAGGTATCATCTCTTCATTATTATATATAATATATTTTATTCCTAATATGTAGATTGGCACCTAGTATATGTTTAAATCTATTCCTACGTAAAACAAAACCTGAAAAGTAGAAGATTTTTTAAGTAAGGCTTGCCCTTACTTTTTTTATGGATGAAAAATATTGAGTTAGATTTTTAATCTATAGTTTTAAATAAAAAAATTTGAATTCATATATATTATTTTTCTTTCTGTTTTTTACATCCTTTTTTTGTTACTCCCAAGTAGAAGTTATAGGTATTGTTAAAGATTCGCAAAACGAACCGATTGCTTATGCGAATGTCATTGCTAAGAGTCAATCTGATAATAGTTTCATTACCGCCGTAATTACAAATGAATTTGGCGAGATTAATATGTCCGTCAAAACAAAAGAACCTTTTAATATTTTTATTAGTTATATAGGCTATAATGAATGGAAGAAAGAGATTAACATAATTCAAAATATAGATTTAGGTTCAGTTAATTTGATGCAAAGCGAAAACATATTGGAGGAGGTTGTATTATCGGCAAAAAAACCATTAATTCAGAAGAAAGCAGATCGATTAATTTTTAATGTTGAAAACAGCATAGTTTCACAAGGTGTCGATGCCTTAGAGGTTCTTCAAAGAACACCTAGAATTGATATTTCTAATGGAGGTATCAAAATTATCGGGAAAAGTAAACTTAGTGTTTTATTAGATGGAAGAATGCTTAATTTATCAAGTAGTGATTTAGAAGCGTATTTGAGAACTATTCGTTCAGATAATATTTCAAAAATCGAAGTTATTACAATTCCACCAGCTAAATATGATGCTGAAGGAAATAGTGGACTAATAAATATTATAACTAAAAAAAATCCATATCTAGGTTGGGATGGTTCCATAGGTGCTACGTACATTCAGAGGACTTATGCTGCCTTTATACCTACTAGTAATTTAAAATTTGCTAATGAGAAGTTAAATATTTCGCTGAATATTTCTGCTGATACAGAGGCCAAACGAGCTGTTTCTGCTACAAATATAGAGTACCCAACAATATTAAGGAGTACCTCTGGAAATAGAAAAGATTCTTCCAAAGGATTAATGTTCAATTTAAACACTAATTATAAATTAAATAGTAAATCAGAAATAGGATTTATTTATAGTGGTAGCTATTGGGATATACGTCAAAGCGGCTATAATGTAAGTGATTTTATTCAAAAGGAAACTTTTATTAAAGACAGTACTTTAGTAACATCAACAAGAAATAGGAATAATTATAATTTTCATTCTATCAATGGATATTATGATATAAAATTAGATAGTGTTGGAAAGAAATTTAGTCTAAATCTAGATTACTTAATAAAGGATAATTCGAATGATAGAAATTTCCAAACAACTAATATGCTTAGTAATGAATTTCAGGGCTCTGATATTTTTGTTTTGGATGATTCAGACAACAAATATGAAGTGGCTTCTTTAAGAACAGATTTTATCCTACCCTATGATGATTTTGATTTGGAAGTTGGAGGGAAATTCACATATATAAGCAACTCCAGCAGTCTTTTATATTATGATGTGATTTTAGGCAGACCTACATTTAACTTCAATAGATCAAACCGATTCGAATATGAAGAGAAAACTACTGCTTTATATTTTTCAATAGAAAAAGAACTAAGTGAAAAATGGATTGCTCAAATAGGTCTTAGATTCGAAAATACTTATTTAAAGGGTTTTTCACCTACCCTAAATCAGACTAACACAAATAATTTAAATAATTTATTCCCAAGTGCTTATATATCCTATAATCCAAATGAAGACCATTCTTTATCAATAGCATATTCAAAAAGAATTGATAGGCCTGGCTTTTCAGTTTTAAACCCTTTTAGAATATACTCCGATCCTTATTCCTATGACGCAGGAAATCCATTCTTATTACCTTCATTTACTCACAATTTAGAACTATCATATATTTTAAAAAATAATTTATCACTTACTATTTATGGGTCCAAACTTATTAATGTAATTGATTTTATTACTATAACCGATGAGCTTTCAAATGAGGTTATTTCACAACCTGAAAATTTATATGATCAATACAGTTCTGGGTTAGATATTAGTCATAGTTATGAACCATTTAAATGGTTTAATAGTTATAATTCAGTGAGTACATACTTCAACAAATCAAATTCAAACTTTGATAATGAAACTTTGGAGTCCTACGAGGGATATGGTACATATATCTCTACAAAAAACACATTCACGCTAAATGAAAATAAGACAACTTTTTTTACAATTAATTTCTTTCAAAGTTTTCCGAATATTGATGGTTTCTTTAAATCAAGAAACAGAGCAAGTTTAGATGTCGGATTAAAATTTAAATTATTAGATAAAAAACTACAAATTAACTTATCTGGTAATGATTTATTCAGACAAAATCGAAATGTTGGTATTGAGCGTTATCAAAATTTCTCTCAGTATTCCAAGATTTATAATGATATGAGAAATTTCACATTATCTCTCACATATAAATTAGGCAAAAAAAATGTAAATACTAGACGCAGAGGTTCATACAATGAAGATTTGCAGAGAATAAATTAATCCAAAGATTATAATTTATTTTAAAATATTGTTGCAACAATTAGGGGAAGCCGAAAACCTATTAATCGAGTAGGCACAACTATTAATTTTCTTTAATTATGAAATTATCAAATTTTAAATTCGAGCAATTATCAACATCTGAGTTACAAAATGTAATGGGAGGAGTTGAAATTATTGCTGAGGAAGGTTCTAGTCAAACAACTAGACATTCAACCTCTTGCACCGGTACAGATCACGATGCAGGAAGACATGATAGCGATTAAGCTACCGTCAATAATTAACACAAGAGGGTTTTATCCCTCTTGTGTATTATCATTATACTAAAAGCTCGAAACAAATAGTATAACCATCGCGAATATAATTAAAACTAAAAAGAACATCAATAGTAATTCTTTTATACTCAAATATAATTAGCAAAGGCCATTAGTAGACGACAGCGTTTAATCCTGAAATCAAAAAAACGGAATCAAAAAATATCAATAATTATTTAAAAGGAATCCAACTTAAAGCTAAACGCTATTAAAAAAATAAATTTCATTAATTATAGAATTTTCAACCTCTGTTATTTGGTATTTCACACTTTTAAGGAATTAACTGGATGTAGAAAAAAATGAATTTTAAATTTCTAATTATTTAGAACATTCATTTTATTGACTCTTGCCCAACGCAGATACTGAAGGAATACATTATAATACTTTTATATATACTATATGATTTTAATATTCACTATGGAACATGATATATCAAGTTCAGACGTCATTAAATGGTTAGAATATTTTGGAGAAGAAGTTGTAAGAATGAATGCAGATGATAATTTGAACAAATTTGAGCAAATAACATCGGACGGTATTTTTTTTAGAAACACCTTAACAAATAAAATATTCAATCTATTAGACGCAAAGGCTTGTTGGTGGCGACGAAGAGGAATTAGTAAATCTTCATTTACTGAATTAACAAATGAAGATGTTTTTATTAAAAAAGAGTTGGATTTAACTTCTTTAATAAATGGTACAAATAATCTTATCAATAAAGAATGTGATGATCTGATAGATTATATCTACAACAAGGTTTATGATAGCTGTCAAATTAATTTGGGGAAAAATCTATTTAATTTAAACAAATTAATTGTAAATGATATTGCCGAAAATTTAAAATTAAGTGTTCCGAATTCGAGTATTGTAAGTAATAACACTCAAATTTCGGCATTTAAAAAACAGAATACTAATCTCATATCTAAAGCTATATCAAATGGTATTTATAACACCATTGAAAATCATAGATTTTACTCGTATACTGAGTTAATAGAGGATGAAATTATAAATACAAAAACTGAAATTAATTTTTTCCCATCACTAATAATGGATCAAATTGAAAAGCAGTCAGAAATTAGAAGTTTTTATATAGATGGGCATTTTTTTTCCATGGTTATTTTTTCTCAATCATCTAATCAAACTAAGGTAGATTTTAGGAAATACAACAATCAAAAACCCAATAAGACTGAACCTTTTAATTTGCCAAAAGATATTGAAAATAAGCTTGAGAAACTGTTTAATGCTTTAGGTCTTAATTGTGGTTCAATAGATTTAATAATTGATAAGGATGGAAATTATATTTTTTTAGAGATAAATCCAGTAGGTCAATATGGAATGGTTTCAGAGCCATGTAATTATAATTTGGATAAAAAAATTGCAAAATATTTAATAAATGGATCACTTAAAGAAAATTAAATTATCGGGTAAGGAATTATCTAAAATCCCTTTACATTTCAGAAAAATATACTTTAATCAAGTTACAGATATTAAGGATGAAGAATATATGTTCAAGTATAATTCACATCTTCAATGTAATTTTATGAGGCATTACTTTCCTTCTAGACCGATTTCTAAAACAATTGATTTCAAAACTTTTAAAGATGAATAAAAATAAATATTTCTTACTTTCAAGCAGTACTAAAGTCGTCAAAGGAATTACTAGAAGTTTAATAATTGATTATTTAAGAAATGAATTATATTTTATTTCAAATGAATATTATGATTTAATTCAAATTTTAAACAGAAATAGTATTTCATTAGTAGAAGAAAAGATTGATTCAGAATCAATTGAAGACTTCTTAGATTTCACCAGCTTTTTACTCGAAAATGAAATTGGATATTTAGCTTCTACTTTAGAAAACTACCCAATTAGGGAGGAGCAAAATGATACTGAGCTCGTATTATTAAAAGATGTAATTATAGATATAGATGAGCTTACATTTTCAAAAGAGATATTTACTGAACTTATAGCTGAAATAGATGAATTAAGGTGTAATGATATCCAATTAAGGTTTTTATCCAAATTTAAAATCGAATTCGTAAAAGAAATTTTAGAAATAATAAATAAGACCGATATCAATTATATAGAAATACATGGCACTTATTCAGAAAATGTAATAAAAGATGATTTGAATGACTTGATTTTACATTACTCTCCTGTTTCTCATATTTATATATACAGTGCTCCTAAATCGGAAATTATGGATTTCTCAATTCAGAAGGAAGGATTTTATCCTATGCATTTTGGTAAAGTTTATTTTATTCAGTATTCATTTAACAAAGGAAAATGTTGTGGTATAATAAATAAAGAAAATTTATCTTTTGATAGTGTAAATAACCACATTGACTTAGAAAAGAATAATGGTTGTTTAAACAAAAAAGTTTCTATTGATTCATCCGGAAATATTAAAAACTGCCCTGTAATGGAATTAGTCCATGGTAATTTAAAAGAGAATAATATAAAAGAAGTTATTAAAAGAAGTACTTTCAATAAATTTTGGAAAATAAATAAAGATCAAATTGATACATGTAAAGACTGCGAATTCAGATACAATTGCACGGATTGCAGGGGTTTTCTTGAAAATCCAGAAGACTTGTATAGCAAACCCTTGAAGTGTGGTTATGATCCTAAAACATGTACCTGGCAGGATTGGAGCTCAAACCCATTAAAGCAAAAAGTAATTAATCAATATGGTTTAGTTTAAAACAAAAATCATTTGAAAAAATTTCCTTTTTATAAACAAGCCGATTTAAAAGATTGTGGCCCCACATGTCTAAAAATTATATCGAAACACTATGGGAAAAATATTTCTATACAGGAGCTCCGGTATTTAAGTGAAACAACAAGACTAGGTAGCAGCATTTTAGGGATAAGCGAAGCTTTTGAAAAAATTGGAATTAGAACTTTGGGGGCTAAAATCTCTTTAAATCGATTATCAGAAGCTCCTTTACCATGTATACTTCATTGGAATAAAAATCACTATGTTGTTCTATATAAAATTAAAAACAACAAATATTTTATTTCAGATCCAGCTTATGGCTTGATAATATATCAAGAAGATGAATTTCTTAAACATTGGATTGGAAATAATGCATCAAACATTACAGAAGAGGGATTAGTGCTTTTAGTAGAGCCAACTCCTAAATTTTATTCGACAGAATTCGACAGTAGTGCTAAATTAAATATATCATTCTTAACTAAGTATTTACAGAAGTATAAGAAATATATCATCCAATTAATAATTGGATTAATAGCAAGTAGCATACTCCAATTAATTTTTCCTTTTCTGACCCAAAGCATTGTTGATGTGGGAATTAAAAATAAAGATATCCACTTTATTTATTTAGTTCTATTTGCTCAATTAGCTTTATTTATAGGAAGAATTTCTATAGAGATTATAAGAAATTGGATTCTATTGCATTTAAGTACCCGTATAAATATTTCTTTGGTTTCGGATTTTTTTATTAAACTGATGAGTCTACCAATTGCATTCTTTGACACCAGAATGACAGGAGATATTTTACAAAGAATTAATGATCATAAACGAATAGAGATAGTATTAACTTCATCAACACTGAATGTTATATTTTCTTTATTTAACTTATTTACATTCGGTCTCATACTTTTATATTATAACCTACAAATATTTCTAATTTTCTTAATAGGGAGTCTATTGTATTTTATATGGATATCCTTCTTCCTTAAGAAACAGAGAGAATTAGATTATAAACAATTTTCCCAAATAAGTCAAGAACAATCAAAGGTTATTGAACTTATTAATGGCATGCAGGAAATTAAACTACATAATGCCGAAAAGAAAAAACGTTGGAGCTGGGAATACTTACAAGCACAACTTTTTAAGATATCTATTAAGGAACTAGAGTTGGAGCAGTATCAAAGTGTGGGCTCTGATTTCATCAATGAGCTTAAAAATATTCTTATTACCATTTGGGCTGCTAAACTGGTAATAGACGGGAATATAACTTTAGGAGCTATGTTAGCAATCACCTATATTGTCGGTCAATTAAACTCTCCTATATCTCAAATGATAAAGTTCATTAGAGATTTTCAGGATGCAAAAATCTCATTAGAGAGACTTTCTGAAATACATAATCAAGAGGACGAAGGGCAACAGGATAGAGAAAAAATAATTGATATACCTAAAGATTTAAATTTGGACATTTCAAAATTAACTTTCAGATATATAGGATCAAACCTGCCTGTTTTAGAAAATTTAAACTTATCAATACCTAGCAATAAAATTACTGCTATTGTAGGTACAAGCGGTAGCGGAAAAACAACCTTGATGAAATTACTTTTAAAATTTTATGAACCGAACAGTGGACAAATAAAATTGGGTAATTATGATTTACAAAACATTTCACAACAAGCTTGGAGAGAAGAATGCGGAGTAGTAATGCAAGAGGGGTATATTTTTAATGATACAATAGCAGAAAACATTGCAGTTGGGGAAGATTACATTGATAAAGTAAAACTAGCTCATGCCGTTGATGTTTCTAATATTAAAGAATTTGTTGAAAATTTACCATTGTCTTACAATACAAAAATAGGTATGGAAGGCGTTGGTCTAAGTACTGGACAAAAACAACGAATATTAATTGCCCGAGCTGTTTATAAAGATCCAAATTATTTATTCTTTGATGAAGCAACATCCGCTTTAGATGCTAATAATGAGAAAACAATAATGAGAAAATTAAATGCTTTTTTTAAAAACAAAACTGTGATAGTTGTTGCCCACAGATTAAGTACGGTAAGAAATGCAGATCAAATAGTAGTTTTAGACCAAGGAAAAATTGTAGAAATTGGAAATCATGAATCTTTAGTCGAACTGAAAGGAAACTATTATAATTTAGTTAAAAATCAACTAGACCTCGGTAAATAATATGTCTAAAGAATTAAAAGATATAGAACTAAGAAGCGAAGAAATAAATGAAATTCTTACCAGAGTTCCAAATTGGATGATTCGCAGTGGTAACACTTTATTTCTATCTCTCATTTTGATGCTCTTAATATTAAGTTGGATTATAAAATATCCAGATGTTGTTACATCTGAAATTATGATTACAACTGAAATTAAATCACAAAGTGGAGTAGCCAAAATTAATGGGAGACTGGATTCTATATTCGTAATAAAAAATCAACCAGTAAAAAAAAATCAAATATTAGGGACTGTAGAAAATACTTCTGACTTTTCGGATGTGTTATTTTTAAAATCGATCCTAGATACTATAAAATTTCAGGATCAATCATTTTCATTTCCAATTGATCAACTACCAATTCTGATCTTAGGAGACATCGAAAATAGCTATAAACTATTTGAAAATAATTATATTCAATATATTTTAGAAAAAAATAACCTACCATTTAATGGTTATCAAAATAAAAAACCTTTAAACGATACGGAAATATCTCAAATTGTTAAGAAGAGAAATCTTCTAAAGAATACCATATTGTCTTTTAATCAATTAAAAATCACTGTGGATAATTGGGAAAATAATTATATTTTAAAATCAGAACTAGAGGGAAATGTGTATTTTCAAAATGATTGGTCAAACAACCAATCGGTGAATAAAGGTGATTTATTATTTATAATTACTCCTGTTAAAAATTCAAGATATATAGCAAACCTAAAAATAGGTTCCCAAGATATAAGGAAAGTTAAAGTCGGTCAGCAAGTAAATATTCAATTAGATAGTTATCCAGATTATGAATATGGTGTACTACAAGGCACTGTTAAAACTATTTCTTCAATTTCTAATAGAAATGGATTTTATTTAATTGATGTTTCATTGCCTAAAAAATTAATTACCTCTAATAATACAATTATTAACTTTAAGGAAGAACTGAGTGGAAAAGCAGAAATTATAACAGCAGATATTAGACTAATTGAAAGATTTTTTATCAGTTTAAATAAATTATAACCTTAGCCTATCTTGTAAAGGTAAATTGACATTTTTAATTAAATTTAATAGTAAAAGTAATGTTGGTAGGATTAATCAATTTACAATTTTTATAGCAGCATAATTTTTTTATTACATTTTTAATTAAATGATATTATTTAATTCGCCACTCGGGACTTAAATATACATAGGTTATAACTATCGATTTAAAGTCACCCATTGGTTATAACTGATTTAAAATTACTGTTAACTTGAATTTCTTACTTTCTATTGTGTTCTAGATATTTATTGATTATTTCATTTTTCGTATTTTCTTTAGCCATTTGCTCATAGAACTTCGTCCAAAAAGGTCTGCCTCAATCTCTTGTTTTTAAAAGCTAGAAACTCATGCTGATGCCTTCGTAGGCTTTTACTTTTACCTTTTAACTTGCTGATCAAACTACTAGAAGACACTCTGAATGCAAATGGACTTATCTTTGCTTTCAACACCCTTAAATAAGCTTAAATCTTCGACAACAATACACTATCACCATAGAGAGTTGACGCATTTAAATGGGACGTATAAAATAGTATGTAGTAATTTGCACCATATAATGTCAGTACTCCTCCTTGACATTGTATAACCATAACTTCATTATTCCGCTCATCCTAATAAATGTAAAGATTTTTAGGAACTAAAGCGAGATACAGTAAAGTGCATGTTGATATCTGATTTTGAGTACTATTGAAACAGTATATATAAAAGACATATAAGTTATCTCTAAAATATTATTTTAGATTATGTAATTAAAGCCTATTCGTAATAAGCTTAAAATGAGAAAACGAATTCTAAGAATATTATTTCTAACTATTGATTACGAATAAAGCATTGCTTTTGATTGTAAAGTACACAAATTTTTTTAAGATGTTCAAGACCGAGAACATGAAATCCAGCGTGTATTTTTATCAAGGAATTTTTAAAATTGATACTGAAAAAAATTCTTACGAGGTTAAACTCTTAGAATCTTTCAATAGAGACGAAATTGGCAAAATATATCGGAATTTATCGTGAACTAGGCTGTTTTTAAAGGATGAAAAAGGAAAGTGGATAATTTATACAAATTACAATTCTGATAATCTGATTTAAATAAATGCTGGCGAAATATCCTGGAGCTCTAAAAGACTTGAATACAATATTTGAGTGACTAGAACTCCAGAAACAATACCTACAAATAAAAAAAATCTAAATCACAAGCAGAAAACAAAAGTGCTGAACGAGAATGGAAAGCAGAGTTTGATTTAGAAAATGAAATGGCTGATTTAAGAAATAGAACCTAATTAAAACCCTGTTTCCTCACGTTTTATGATTAGTTGATAGCTATACTACTTACGAATTTGAGTGCTAGAACACGCAAAATCATATACAATCAAAATGAGTAAAATTCACAAATAAATTTAGAGAATATAAATGTTGAAATCCGCTATATAAATCCTAATTGTTTTGCTCTTTCAATTAAAAGTAGATCTCCACCTTCGATCTCCAAAATTTCTTTAATATTTCTTTTCCTTTTTTCAATTGCTGCCAAAGACAGGGGTATGAATTGGATCAAATCCTTTGTCATAACACCTTTAGATAGCTGAAAAAGAATATTACGGTCTAATTCATCTAAAACTATATTGTTGGTGAATTGTTTCCTCATTAATACTTTTACCGTATGACTATAATATAATTTATCGTTTAAAACTTCACTAAAAGCTCTGAAGAATTCCTTAGGTGATACATCACTTTTAATCAAGAGCCCTTCGGGACTTATATTTTTTAAAATATTATATATTCTAAAATTCTCATTATACATGGTGAGAATAATAATTTTAGTAGAAGGAGAGATCTCTCTTATTTTCAATCCTAAATCCTCTCCAGAAAATATCTTGAGGCTCTCTGAAGGAGGTAAACTTATGTCTAGAAAAATAACATCAAATTGGTTGTTTTCTTCTGAAGATTTATGAATTTTCCAATAAGCATCCTCACAGTTTGAGGCAATATCAATTAAATAGTTGGAGTTAGAATCCTGGAAACTAATAAGAATATTTCTGTAACCATACAATGTAATTGGGTGGTCATCTATCATTAAAATTTTAATTGATTTAATCATTCAATTATTAATAATTTAGGGGAATATACATAATTATTTCTGTCCCTGAATTACTTGATGTAAATAGTATTTCACCACTTAAATCCTTGATCCTCGATTTCATATTTTTAATTCCTATACCCTCGGAAGTCAATTTAGTGTCAAAGCCTATACCATCATCCTTTACCTCAACTTTCAATTTATTATTTATCTTTATAAAATTAATTTCTACGAAACTAGCCTCAGAATATTTACTAATATTATGGATAGATTCTTGTATAATTCTATAAACATTAATTTTAATTTTACTCGAAACCTCATCCCAAACTATAGTCTTATCGAAATTCAGTATATACTTAAATTTCCCTAAACCCATTTGAGCATTAAGAAATTCCTGTGTTATCGTTTTAAAACTATTCTCGTTTGAAAACATATCATCATTTAATTGATGAGATACCCTTCTGATTTCATTTTCAAGCTTTTTTAATTCATGAATATACTTTTCTCTTTGTATAATAGATTCATCATTTATAGAATTATTTAAAAGTTCCAAATTTAATCTTACCCCAAAAAACTTGCTTAAAATTCCATCATGTAATTCCTTTGAAATTCTCTTTTTCTCCTTTTCTCTTCCCTCATCCAATTTGTTCTGTGAATCAATTAACAAATTATATATCTCTTCATTGGCAAGTTGTTGCTTTTGCTTCATTAACATTTTACGATTCCTATTTTTTTCAATTCTGATAATATAAATAAAAGCCATTAAGAGTATTAAGCTCGAAGCACCGCTTATAATCCAAAAGTTTTCTTTACTCAAATCTTCGTTCTCAGCTATAAACTCATCTGTTTCAAATCGAATTCTAGCAAATTTATTTCGGATAGCTCTTTCTTCATTTTGCAAACTATCGCTTAGGTTTATGTATTCCTTATAATAATCCTCTGCATTTTCAGTGTCAATTTTAGAGAGTAGTATTAATGATTCTAAATAATCTCCAAAACTATTAAACTCTTTAGATAATAATTTCGCTTCATTAGTTTCAATAAATGCTTTATTATACTTTTTAGAATATAAATAATATTCTCCAAGATGCAGTTTGTTCGTAATTATGCCAGCTATATGGTTTATACTGTCTCTAATATAAAGTGCTTCACTAAATTCGTCTTTCAATCCCAGAGTGTCTTTTAGTTTAAATCTAGAATACGCTTTGTTATCTAGTAACATAGCATATAGTCTAGGATTTTTTATAAAGAGACTATCAGTTTCGAATGCTTGATTATAGAATTCGATAGATTTCTGATAATCATTATTATTTCTATGTACTACTCCAATATTATTAAGGGTTGAAGCTTTGAGAATACTATTATTTAAAATAGACTCTATTTCCAAAGCTTTGCCATGATAAAATAGAGATTTCTGATAAGAATTTAATTCGTTATTAATTATGCCCAAGTTATTATAGGACATATAAAGTTGATTATATTTTTCCAACCTTTTGAAAGTCCTAATTGCCCTAATAGTTGTGGCCTCGCTGCCGACATAATCTTTTACGTTACTTTGTAATAACGCTAAATTAAGCAGCATTCTACTAGACTCAAATTTAGCGTCAACATTTTGATATGACTTTTGCGCTCTTGAATAATAAATATAAGAACTGTCATACACATTGGTATTATTAAAAAAACCTGCAAGGTCCCAATAACTTTCTCCAATTTTCATCGTGTCATTTAACTTTTCGGATAATTCTAGTGTTCTTGTATTCCAAAATCGGAATTTTAATGAGTCTTGTTGTTTATAATAATGATAAGATATATCAAATAAAAGGTTGTTTTTTAAAGAGTCATCTGGAAATTTTTCTATATAATCCGTTGCTTTTACCAAACTAATATCATCATTTATAACTTGATCCTTAAAACTTGAATAATCATTTTTTTTAATGTTATTGGAATAAATAGCTTCATATTCTGATTGCTCGTTATTACAACCAACAAGGAGTAGTAAAGATGTTACGAGATATATTTTAATAATATTAATCTGGAAAAAAATTAAGAATTAATGCTCTAAAATAGAAGCATTAATTCTTTTAAAAAAATATTAAGGCCTTTTTTCATCTGCAGTTTTCTCTTGATCTCCAGTTTCTCCTACTTTATTAGTTAATTGAACAGCATTTTTATTTTCATCAACTGGAATTTCCTCAGGTTCGCAAGATGTAATTAGAAATGACAAAATAAATAGACATAGAATTTCTTTAAAAAATGTGTTTTTTGATAGTTTCATTTTGATTTTTGTTTTAAAATTAGACATGAGCATTCTGATCCAGCAACACTGGATAATTATCAATATTTAGGTAAAAATTTGTATATATTTCTGCGCTAGAATTAAAAAAATAAATTCTTAAATAGCTGTTTGTCAGGGCCAAAAATATAACGGCACGAGCTATTATATTAGCTTAATCGCACTTGTATTGTAGTATAACGTAGGGTACTAGTAACTAACCTCATTTGAAGGGTGTATGGAGGCTTTTAAGCTTGAAGAGAATGTATTTCAAAAAGGGAAGTTTTCAAATATTCTACTTCCGATTTATAAGTTCTAGAAAATGGAATGTCAGATATCCCTCCATCTAGTGATAAAAGAGATTTCGCAAAGTTTATTCTCGTTATATGTTCTGTGTTAACCAAAAAACTATTGTGAACTCTTAGAAATTTATCTGGTAATATTGATTCATAATACTTAAGCGACTTAAAAGCGGCAATTTGATTATTGTTCAAAAGATGAAAATCTGTAGTATTATTATCTGCTTTAAGAAATAAGATGGTATCCAATTCAATAAATCTATAATCTGAAAATGATTTTAAACAAATTCTATCCCGAGTCTCAACCTCGAGCTTTTTCTTTATTTTGAATAACGCCTTTCGTAGTTCAAATTCTGAAAATGGTTTGAGCAAGTAATCGATAAAATTGCTTTTAATCACTTCATAGGCCATACCCTTGGAATAGGAAACAGCAATGAAGTTTGGTGTTTTATTTAAATATTGCTCAACTTCTTTTATAAAGTAAAAAGGGTCGCCGAATGAATCACGATTATCAATATCTATAAATATCATGGAAGGACCATCCTTTAAAACATGATTAATTGAGCTATCAAAGTCATCAATAATTTCATTGCAATGAAATTCTGGGAACTCATCCATAAGCTCTCTAAAACTTTTTCCGGCTTTAGGTTTAAAACCAATTATGGAATAGGTAATATGCATCGAATTGAATTGATTTTTTTTGAAAAGGGATGCACTAAAGTGCATCCCTTTATAGGCTAATAAATTATAATAAATTTAGATTTAGATTTAATACAGGTACTCTAATGCTATCTCATCATAATATCCAAAATTTCCAGATTCACTTGCAGAGAAGCAAGCCAACATAACTGAATTTGAATCATAACCTGTTGGAGTGCCTGGAATATGAACTGCTCCATCGGAACCAGCTGATTCTCCAGACTGACCACAACTTTGTCGACTATACCAATCAGTATGTCTCAGACCTACCGAATGTCCAATTTCATGAGTTATAACATGCTCATTTGTAGCTGTACTATAGTTCTCCATCCCAGAATATATTTGAACATATCTGTATGGGTTTCCACCGTTTGGAAAACCAGCTACTCCTCCAGCTTGACCATTTGGATTTTGATAAACAACAATATCATAAGGTGTGTAATTAGTTCCGAATGTTAAGGTGAAATTCAAACCGATATTCAAGGCATTATAATTATCAACAGCACGCTGTAGAGCAGTTATCTGCTTTGAAGTAAGCCCTTGACCAGCGCCTCCAGTGTAACCAATTACATTGATATTTCTTGGACTGCTCACCAAATTATAGGTTCGGTACTGTTTCGTAGTAATTTTTGCTGTCTCTAATTCATATAATTGATCAGCACTCATAAGAATATCACCTTCGATAAGATAGTTTTCTTCAGTAGATCCGTCAGGTAAAAGGAAATCAATAACTTTCACATCACTATTATTGAAATGAAGCGCAGAGATTTTACTTAAAACTTCTTTGGATATAGCTTCTCGTGGTTGATCAGTGGATAATTCACTATTAAGAACTGATTCTTCTTTTTCACAGGAAATAAGAAATACACCCAAAAAAAACATTAGTAGAGGTAATTTGAAATTTTTCATAAGTAATTATTTAGATATTAATAATCTCAAAATTAGCTACTTATAAATTGTTTTCCTGATAATTGACCTTACACTATTTACGGTTTCTATTTTAATTTTTCAAAAATTCACTTTGAATTAAATAATTATATCATCTCTTATTAATGCTTCCATAGCTCATGAATATTCTTTAATAATCCTCTGATGTTCAACTCTTATTTTTTAGAAAAAATAAATATTAAAATTTGACGAAGTGCACAAAGGGTCAGCTCTACTATCCTTTTTCATAATCCCTCCTAATTTTAAATCCTAAAACTGTAACCACAATGAAAAATAACAGGAAAGTTTTATGGAAAGTAGAGCTACAACGTATAGTATAAAATCTTACAAAAATTTTATACCAATAAGACTTTAGTCAAATCATGTAAAACAATCCAAATACCGCAAAATATAAAAGCTTTTTAGAATTTATAAAAAAAGAAACCACGAACATACACCTTGGCTATTATGTGAATTTCAAAACCATAAATAATACCGACGAAAAAGACTTTTTAAAGATTAGTGTGAATGTCTTTTTTAACTTAAAAAAGTTGTACTAGTTGCCTAATTATTTAGAAAAGTGAAAAAATTACGATTTAGAGTTCCAAAATCGAAAAACAACTATGCGAATAGATAATCAATACTTCAGCGCAGCTCTAAAATTAAAATTTTAGAGAACCTGTGTGGAAGCAGTTTTATCTTAAATGAATAATAATTAGAGAAATAAAAGAATTCATCAATCAAAAAAACGCTTACAAAATTTTATAAACTCGAGCATATACAATAACACTCTCCCTGTCTTCACATATTGAAAATAAATCATACACTAAAAATAATTATACAAGACAGACAAACCTTACTTATTGTATGGGTCAAAAATACGTATCCAAAATCAAGGAAAGTATATTTCCGCTTCAAAACTTAATTTCAATACCATTCTAAATTTTAAAAAATTCTTTAAGGCTTTCAATTCATTATTACAAAAAAACTAAATGATACTAAAATCGAAATTTTCATTTTTTGCCAAGTTGTTACCATTATTTATAGTTATTTCATTATTCTCTTGCGAGAAGGATGAAATAGATTTTAGCGAACCACTCGCCAAGGAACCCCAAGCCTCACAGGCTTTGGAAAATTTTCGGCGTAAAGTAGAAAACCCTTATACCATAGCGAATATGCAAATGGCTTTGGACAGTATTATGTACCAGATGGAGGGTGGGAAATTAAAAACAGCTGCCCATGAAAAAGCAACTATCCCAAATAAGGAGAAAATAAAACCAAATGTCCTATATATTCAATTCACTCCTAAAAGCTTTGAACAGGAAGGCCTGCTTAAAAAAGACAGCACCCTAGCATTGATAGATTATCCATTGGGGTATGATTATGACGAAGCCTGATTTAAGCACAGGCCAAAGTTAAATAAGGATGAAATCCCCGAATACTACACAAGTGTGCATGTCGATAGGGAACTACCTAAAGGGGTGCCGCATAAAATACTTGCAGAAATGTACTTACCACAGGAAGATGAAGATTTGGAAAACAAAAATTCAAGCATTTACCGCAATTCAGAAAATAAACTTGGAGATTTTGTGGATATCCTATTAAATCAAGCCTTTAAGCAAACAGGGAACGAAGGATTAGATGGTCTAGGAATCCTTAAAACAAAGGAGCAATCCGATAGTAAATTTTTAGGCATTGGAATTGGTGAAAAATGGCATCCTGAAGGCACTTTGCGTATTTATGATGATATTATTGGTAGTACTATAACCACCAATCGTGTTTTTGATGGTTACGAAACTTATCCTTGCGACAATACTCTTGACCCCTATGCATTAAACGATGAGTTAACTAGTAATATAATTCAACCAATTGATGAGTGCACACGAGCAAAATATCGCTATGTCACAACAGTAGATGATGGTAGTTTTGTACCGTTGGAAGGAGCACAAGTCTTGCTTCGCGATACCTTTACTATTGGTAACGAAATTACGAATAGCGAAGGTTATTTTAGTTTTGATGAACTTAGGGGTGAAAAACGGTATATTATACAGTGGGAACGTTATCATTATAGTATAAGAAACGGGTCTCTTTTCCAAGCAGAATATCACGGGCCTAAAAAAAATTCCAGATGGGATCATGATATTAAGGGTGGAGACACTGAATACCATGGAATGATCCATCTTGGAGCTTACGATTATTATTATGGTAGTCGTTTTGGACTTACGTCTCCTCCTACCAATTTTTTAACTGGAAAACAATTAAAGATTGCTGCTCGAGAAATTGATGGAGGTAGTACTGGTTCATCTTATTCTCATATAAAAAATGATCTTACTCTAGGAATTGCAGCCCAAATACATATCAAAGCATGGAATAGGGCATCCGACAGAGTATATGGCACAACCATTCACGAGTTAGCTCATGCTGCACATTCCATGGTTGATAGAGGTTCATATGATAATTTGGTGCGTGATGCATGGATTATTCCTTGGGAGGGAGGAGCTGTAGTAAATAATAATAGAAGGCTCTTAGAAACATGGGCTAGAACTGTTGAAATCACATTTGCTGTTAAGCGCTACAGAGATGATGCCAATAACTTAGATTATGCTTATTTTACGCAGGACAATAATGTCAATCTAAATAATTTTCAGATATTAAAAATTTCTGATAATAATCATTATACCTCTGGCGGATATGACATGACTGACGATTTCAACCAAAGGTTAGAATATGGATCTTTATATCCTATTGATAGAGTTGAAAACTATACCATTAGTCAATTAGAAAATGCTTTGGTGAATGCTAGATATTGGAATCAATGGCGTGATAATATAAAGTTAAAATATAACAATTCGACAGAGATATTTTTAGATGAACTTTTTAATAATTGGTCAAATTAAAATACAGAAACATGAAAAATTTCTTAATGATTTTTTCGTTCTTATTTATCCTGAATAGTTGTGGAACTGATCAAGGAGAAGGAGAAACCTATATTTATACTTTGATAAATTCAAGTGGTCATAACATCAAGATCGAGGCATTTAATCTAACTTCTAGGGAAGAAGTTTCAAAAATTACTTATCTGGAAAATGGAGAGGAAATAACCAAGAAATTCACTAGTCCCGCACCACCTATGCAAGAATACTATTCTTACGTTGGTTTTTTTGAAGGTGACTCCATTATTATAACATATGATAACGAAAAAAGAAAAGTCTTTGTTTTAGAAACCTGTGAAGGAGATTCAAGAAATCCAATAAACATCTGTCTATATTCCAATCTAATTGAAACATTCACTTTTTCGGAGGAGGATTTTGAAAATGCAGCTCCTTGCGATGGGGATTGTAACTAAAAATTAAATTTAAGAATCAGAAAGGCTATTATAAAATGTAGCCTTTTACATTTTTTTAAAAACAAAAAGAATATTAACATGATACAACAACTTATTAAACTTTATATGAATTCAATTATAAAAAAATTATTTCTAGCACTTTTTTTAATAACAATAACAGCCGCTAACGCACAATCTTCCCGTTTTGGGATCACGGCTGGCTTAATGCTTGCCAATGCAAAAGAGGAGTTTTCAGGAAATGACTTCACCAGCTCGGATGAAGGGCCTTATGTGGGTATTTACTTGGATGTTCCATTAACCGGGAAATTAAGTGTGCGTCCAGAAGTGGATTATGCCAATATAAATGGTTCAGGCTTCGGCTTTGCATCTGTAATGGCCAAATATAATCTCATTCCATTACTGTATGTGCAAGCAGGGCCGCAGATAAGCTATCTCTTTGAGCAATTTGGGGAGTTCAATAAGGCGGGAATAGATTTTGGCGTAGGTGCCGGGGTGGATATTTCTAAACACTTTAATATTCAAGCACGATATGCTTTTGAAATTACTAACAGATATAAATCTAGGTTTGAAGGAACTTCAAAGTTAAATTGGCTGCATATAGGTGTTGGGTATACTTTTAATTGATAATCTAAATTCTAACAATAAGCTTGATCCGAAGCCAGAACTTTTGTTTAATTAGAATTTAAAATATATACTATATATAATTATAATTTAAAAACATGGGTTATTGTCCTTTTGATAATTTCCAATTCTTGTACCGATCAAAGTGATTATAATAGTAGGTATATTATCGAAAACGCAACAAATAGAACAGTAAAGGTTAAATTTTACGAAAGGCAAAGAGTGGGTGAACCTGTTTTGATAATTACTGAAGAAAACTATGAAAACTCAATGCCCTGTGATGGGGAGTGTAAATAACAATATTTTTTAATTTTGAAAGGCTGCTTTAGGGGGCAGTCTTTTTTTTGTATAAAAGTAAAACCTGCTAATAAAGATGAAATACTCTCTTTCAGTAATACTCGCAATAGTTTTTCTTCTTAGTGTTTCTAATAGAAACAATGAAGAAACGATATATCGTTTCGTATTTGAGAATGAGTCAGGGGTTAATATAAGATTGGCGAAATTTGGAAGTGGATCAAATAGCTTCGTGAAAAATATTGATATCCCAAATTCAGATTTTGTCATAAAAGATTTTCAGTCTTCCGATATGGGGGAAGTATATGGTATACAAAACTTTTTTCAGGGAGATTCGATAAATGTAATCTATTGGAATAATCTTAAGATAAATTCTTACATCTGTGAATCTTAAAACCTGAGAATAATGGCTGCAAAGAACCCAATAATATAGCAAACGATGGAGATCCAAAATGGAAAAATCAGCTAGTAGGTAATCTACACAAAGTAACCTATATTCTCACATCTGAAGATTATCGAAATGCAGTGGGGTGTGATGCGAATTGTGAATAAATAATAAAGGATTAAAAAAGACTGTCATAAAAGACATTCTTAATTCAAACGAGGTAAATTAAACTAAACCTTTTAAATAAACCTGAAACTTAAAACCCAATGAAAAGATTATCAATTTTAGTATTTTTATTCTTGTTTACAACTATAAATTACGGACAAGAAGAAAAAACATACAACACGGAAAAAGTTTGGAGAGTTAATTTTCTAAACCCCGCTATAGAATTGGAACTTCCAACCGGGGAATATTCAACATTTTCAGTTGGACTTGGAATTGGATATGGAGGAGGCTATCCTGACCTTACTTCAGGAGGAAATGGATTTATCTATATAATTGCTCCATTTGTAGATTTGCAACAAAAATGGTTTTATAATATTGATAAGCGACTTAGAAATGAAAAAATTGTAGATAATAATTCAGGAAATTTTATATCTGCGAGAATAATTAGCAGAGGCCCTTCAATTGCTGATAATGTATTTAGAACATCTGACTATGATTGGGCTATAGGACCAACTTGGGGTATACAAAGAAAATATGGAGAAAAATTTCATTTATTATTTGATATTGGACCTCAATATTATGTAGGTGTTGAAGGAAGAGGAAATATTTTTCCTGTTATGTTTCAACTTAATTTAGGGTTTGATCTATAATTATTAGATATAGCATTACTAAACAGGAAATAGAGGACATTCCCATGAAAAGTGATGTTTTGGAAACCAAGTAACAATTAATTTAACAGATAAGTATGTTTGCTTACTAGACGTTAATCAAGTAAACTGAAATCATTATCTAAAAATCAAAAAACCTATAATTAAAAAAAATAATTTGAGAATAAATAAAGGAATATTGCTTTTACTGATAGTTTTAACCTTGGCTAGTTGTGGAGGGGCAAAATATCATTACAATTTTGAAAAAGGAAAGAATATTAATTTTAATGATGGAAAATGGATTTTAAATAAAACATACACAAATTATAAAAACAACGATGCTTATTCATTTGCTAAGAATGAATTTGAGGATATTTTAGGAGATTCATTATTTGAATTAATTGAGTTGAGAAAGACTAAAATGATTTCTAGTGAATTACCTCTAAATCCGACTAATAAACAACTTGAAGAAATACAAAAGTTTACTAATTGTGATTTTCTGATTAATATAGAATCTAAGATTCTCCAAGATCAAATGGGTTCTATAGCACATCATTCAACAAAATTCGGAAAGGTTACAAAGTATAATGAAGCTTCCACAACAATAAAGATTTATGATTTAAATAGTTTAGAAATAATATCGCAGGCTTCATCTATAGGTACAGTTAAAGTGATAAGGACAAGTGAAGACACGGAGTTTTTTGAAGTTTTTCGTTATACTGCATCGGGAATGTTATTAGCACTAAATAGTATTAAAAAGCTAATCCGGAAATATGATAAATACCAAAAGAAGTAAAAAAAACTTATTATAGTATCATTTAACCTGTAAAAGAGGGTATTCAGATGAAAAATGATATTTTAGAGCCTAAGTATCACATCAACTAAGCCGACAAGAATGCTTCTTTACATTACGCTATTTGCTTCAACCAAGACCGTTCTGGTTTGTATTGACTCGTCCTAAATAAAGTCTATATAATTCTAAACAGTTATGAATAAAAATGACAGAGTAACCAGACTTTACAACGAACCCTTCAAATTAATAATTTTATCAGAACTTAGGACTGGATTAGTATAGAGGATCTAAAAAACGAATAGGCCTAATCAAGTTTGCATATCAGAGATAACATATATCAGAACCGTAAAAGATTTTGTTATCTCTGATATGCAGTCAAGAAATATTGTGAGTTATAGGCTAATTATGAACAACTAAGGGGAAAAATACCCTTATTTGTTCATAATCAAATTATTATATTTATATAATTAACTATTCATTTTAACTCGTGAAGCAAAATATTACTTTATTAATTCTATTTATTTCATTTAGCTTTTCACTTCAATCTCAAAATTATTTAAGTGAAATTCAAGGGGGATTGTCTGTTAAAACGACAATAGATATTGGTAAACATACTAATTATAATATTTCCATCATCGGAGGGGTAGGATTGTATCCTTTTGAATTTGAATATATTTATCCTACTATTAATGCTGGATTTGCAATTTATAATAGAGGAGAATTTATAAGTAGTTATAAAAATGGTTTTTGGAAAACATATCTTGATTGTTTTTTAAATTTAACAATGACGGCTGGAAAATATCGTGAATCTATAGATTTTAAAAATAGGTTTGTTCCATTATATCATTTTTCAGATTTACTTCCAACTCCGTTAAATAATCCGTTTCAACATTCGATTTCAATTGGCAGTAATTTAGTTTTTCCATTTTTCGATGGTAGTAAGGAAATTCAGCAAGTAGGTTATTCTGGTTTAATGATTGACAGACACTTCCAGTTTAATATATATAATGATGGTTCTATATGGGCAAAATATAAATTAGGAGATGAAGAAGATAGATATTTTACAGGTGGTGGTGCATTCTCCTACCATATAGATTCCTATTATTTTTTAAACCAATTTGAATTAAGTTTTCACAAGTTTACGGGATTTGAAATGGACACCTTTGAAGTTTCAAATGCTCTTCAGCTAGATTTTATACCCTATCAAAAAGAGGAGACTTTTTACTATAATAAAAATAGATGGAGATTTTCCACAAGTAATTATGAAAAGAATTTTAGTCTGCATATAACATTGCCGAATACTGACAAGGACATTCAGGATAATATCCATTTCAATAGAGATTACACCTACCATCAAGACATTTTTGATAATGAGTCGGGTTGGGCAAATGAACTTAGAAGAATACAGTTTGGAACTAGTTTTTTATTCTTGGAAAATAATCTAAAATGATGAATTATATTATTATAAAACTCATATTAATTTATTCTATATTTTTATCAGTACCACAGCATACTATAAAGGAAGATATAGTTCAATTACCCTTAGAAAAATTTCAACTCTACACATTTCAATTGGTAAAAAAAGCTAAACCAGATAAAATGGTATTTGTAAATGGAATAAATAAGGATATAGATGATTTAATATGGGAAGAACTTTATCTCTTATATGACAAAGAAAATAAAAATGCAATCTATTTTACCACCTTTTCTCATAAGTATATTTTTAAAGGTGGGGTCTACAATAGAGCTGAGAATGATTCCCTAGTCTTTTTGGATGAATTAGAATTTGTCTACCTAGGAAGAAGTGATGGAAATAAATTTATCTTCGAAAACACTGGAAATTTAGAAGCTAACGACCTAGAAATTAGTTATGAATTTAGTGGAGATAACATCTTATTGACAAACCTCAAATTGGATAGGTCTAATTCTCCGGTCGATTTAAAAAGTTTGTTCTCTACTGAGATTCTATTTCAAAAGGACATTAGACAATTGGCATTTGGTCAAAAAAAGATTAAGCCTAATTACGAATACGACCATTTTGAAGTATTAGAAAACATCTATACGGATTTTAATTACTTATATGGGACAATGAATTGTTCCAAAAATGAGGTCAGAATAAAATGTATATCCAATAAAGATGAGCTAACCTTTGAAAGATTTAGAGATACTTATGATAATGGATAGACTTTTATTCTAATATTGAACAGTTGTATTAGGTGAAATCAGCATTTCCCCTAACGCCTCCATCAATAATTTCCTCAATAACCTCTTTTTTCCATACTGTTCCAAGTTGAGCCTGAAACTCCCCTTTACCAATTCTTCCAGAATAAACCCCTAAATACCCTCTAATTCTATCAATAAGATTACCAGCTTTACCTATCTTATCTTATGAACCGCTATCCTTTGGAAAATAACAGATGAACCTGATAGTCACGGACGCAAGGCATTATCAACTAATATCTTCGGTATTGAATCTTCATTAATTTTAGGTTCTGTAGCAATACTTGCTTTTTTCCAAATCGGAACCCCTTTACTCTCGGTTCTTGAAAAGGGTAACCAATGATAAAAGCTTCATCCCATTTCAGGTAATATTTCTTCTTCAAAATCTCCACTATTGATTGGGTAATATAAAAGTGAATTACTTTTTTCTAAATGGATTGCTACAACATCCACATTGGTATCATGTTCTGGGTGAACTAACCATTTAGGCATCATCACTTCCTCATTTTCATATAAATGTAGCCTTACGTTTGCCTGCGTGCCTTTACCATTCACATATTATGGTAAATATACAAACATGTTAGGAACTCCAACATGATTAGACAAACACTCACCGTTTAATAGATTTCTACCTGATACGTTATGCCAGTTTGTTATTAAATAAATCTTCTCGTCTTTTTCATAAAAGAAATCAGTGGCTGTCGAAAACGGGGTTCCTGTTTCTTTTTTAGCTATAATAATTTGGGTATTTGTAAGCGTAAAATAATCAGGATTAATATTAATGGGCTTTTTTGTCATGGGAGTTTTTGAATAAGTTAAAAAAACTTGATTCAGCAAACTATAAACTTTTCTTACACTCCTCTACACCATATCCCTTTTTTAATCAATCATTTATTATTAATTGAAATTTAAAATATCATTCCGAACTTATTGGGGGCTAAACTAGAACCAATAGAAATATGGAAGCAAAAAAATGAATAGCCTAATCTCTCTAATGAGATACCTAGCAAAAAGGAAAGCTCAGAAATAAAAAGCACCCAAAAAGTTAGCTTTTCTTGCCTAATAGTGCTAACTGAACTCGAACTAGTGACCTTCGGATTATGGGACTTGCACTTTCACCCATCCCTACAACAGGTTCAAAATTTCGCTATTTAGGATATAGTACAATCATAATAAAGAGCAAACCTAATTTAAAGCTTTTCCGTTTTACTTTTTGCAGTCAATATCTTCTGTAAATTAATCATATCCTTACTTAACTTTTCCTCTAATACACGAGCATATATTTGAGTTGTTGCAACCTTGGTATGCCCCAATAATTTTGAAACCGTTTCTATGGGAACACCATTGCTCAATGTCACTGTTGTAGCAAAGGTATGACGAGCCATATGAAAGGTTAAATTTTTTTTAATTCCAATAACGATTGCTATTTCCTTAAGGTATAGATTCACTTTTTCATTGCTTATAATTGGAAACAATGTTTCTGAAATGACTGCCATGGGATGATTTTCATATTTTTCAAGGAGCAATTTAGCCTTATCCAATAAGGGTACTTTCACTTTTGTTTGGGTCTTTTGACGGTGAGTAATAATCCAATTATTCCCGTCCATACCCTTTAAAATATGTTTTGGTTTTAAATTTTTAATATCCACATAGCTTATACCAGTAAAGCAACTGAAAAGAAAAAGATCACGTACCCTTTCAAGTCGCTCGATTGGAAAGTTGTAAGTTTCGAAATTTGAAAGTTCATTTGCTGTTAAAAAATCACGTTCCTTCTTTTCAAAAGTCATTTTCCAACGTCTGAACGGATCTTTATCTAACCATTCCAGATGATAGGCAAGGGTAACTATTTTACGAAGCCTCTGGATGTGTTTCATGACCGTATTATGGCTCATCTCCCTATCATGTCCCTTTGGATAATACGCATGGAGAAAGCACTCAAAATCACATAAAAATTTATAATCTAATTCCCTTAAGAAAACATCAGTGGTTTTTTTATACTTTAAAAGATACTTTTTTATATAGCCTTCGGTAACAGCAAAATTTCTAATGGATCCAGCTGCGTGTGTATTCTCTATTTTCTTCGTGTGATAATCAATTAGTTCAATCAAGGTTCTAGAACTTTGGTTATCACCGCAGTAAGCAGCCTTAATTTTTTGAGCAGTAATCAATTCGCCTTTATACTTTATGTCTTGAAAGATTTGAAAAAGGCGCACACGGGTTTCCTCTAGGTACTGATTTGTTTGAACTATTTCCATTGAATTTCCTAACAAGCATTTTTTACTTGTGCTCCATGATTGAGCTGGAACTTTTCTTTTTAGACTAATTTCAACTCTTTGCTGATTTACTGTAATTCTTGCAT
Organism: uncultured Antarcticibacterium sp.; assembly: GCA_964636585.1. Classification (GTDB taxonomy): domain Bacteria; phylum Bacteroidota; class Bacteroidia; order Flavobacteriales; family Flavobacteriaceae; genus Gillisia. Next base: position 1,499 of record CAZWSP010000004.1, on the reverse strand, counting down.
AAAGTGGAGCAAGATCATTTTTTGATTTTTTTGAGTTTATCCAAAAATGGATAGAAAAAGATTTAGAAGTACGCATAGTGATCGTCTTTAGATTAAACATATAAGACGAAAGTCAATTTCTGTGATCTGAATTAATAAGATAATCTTTAAAAGTGACCTTAGGTCACTTTTAATTAAAAAGGTCCCTTTTAGGTCACTTTTTAAATCAAATCATATCAAATTAAATGAACTCCTATAAACCTAAAAACCAAGCAAATCCTAAAACTTGCTTGGTTTTGTTACCATCTGTTGATGATAAAAGTGACCGCGAAGGGATTCAAACCCCCAACCCTCAGAGCCGAAATCTGATGCGCTATTCAGTTGCGCCACGCGGCCGGTTCAATTAACAGTGATCAATTAACAATGAGCAGTGCTATGTTTATTGCTAATTGCTTAATTCTCTTTTTACGATCATGGAGATGGTTTTTCCATCTGCCTTTCCTGCTAATTCTCCAGAAGCCATTCCCATCACTTTTCCCATGTCTTTCATTCCTTCTGCACCAGATTTAGCTATTATAGATTTAACTACAGCCTCAACTTCTGCTTCGCTTAACTGAGCTGGTAAAAACTGCTCGATCACTGCCGCTTGCTCCAATTCTGGTTTAGCAAGATCTTCTCTGTTTTGTTCTGTATATATGGTTGCGCTATCCTTTCGTTGTTTTACTAATTTCTGCAACAACTTTAACTCTGCATCTTCAGAAATTTCCTCCTTAGAACCATTTTCTGTTTGAGCAAGTAAAATTCCACTCTTAATTGCACGAAGTGCTTCTAACTTAACCGCATCTTTTGCACGCATTGCGGCCTTTAATTCGGTCATTACTTTTTCTTGTAAACTCATAATACTAGTGTGTTTTACGGGATGCGAAGTTAAAAAATAAAACCTGAAATTCTGTGGGGAATTTCAGGTTTATTGTTGGGGTAAATTTAAGCTTAGTCTACATTATCATGCAGAAAGGAATTGTTACTTCTAAACTTAAGCTCGTCACTATCGCCACCTAAAGTGGTTCTAGAAAGTTTTTCTTCTCCTCGTCTGGAATTATCAAGATCTATACCTGCACGTTTGTATGCTGGTTGTTTTTCTATTTCGTCTATTTGCGCAGCATTGCTTCTAAACTTATAATTGAATTCCTTCATTTTAGCTCTTCGCTCTGCAGCTCTTTCAATTAAACCTTCAGAAATAGGATTGTCAAAAGGATCATTCTCTTCGTCATGAGAAGGCTTTTTTGCTGGCTCAGGAGCTACGGTTTTCTTTTCGAAAACTATATCTTCTTCTTCCTCTTTTTTCTGAACTGGTTTTGATTTTTTAAGCATTTGCTCTACTTCCATATAGTCATCTAAACTGTAACGTTTCACTCCATTTGAAGAGTTTTCGGTAACAGGAATAATTTCTATAGGTTCATTCACTTCCATGTCCAAAGTAGAATCATCTAATTCGTGAACTATTTTAGTGTTTGCTGTTT
>CAZWSP010000003.1:0-54773 GCA_964636585.1 uncultured Antarcticibacterium sp. | reverse complement strand
AAAAAAAGTTCCAAGATTATACATCTTGAAACCTTCTTTTTGTTTTGCTCCCCCTAATATTGTTTTGTCGAACCATTTTAATGAAGAATTAATAAGGTTTGCTACATTATACGATATTAGTAGTAAAATTATTTGAGTTAATTCTGGCAGTAGAAAGGTTTAAATCATGGAAACAACAAATAATGATTTGTGATTTTTTATTTGCCTCAAATTTTATATGAATACATAATTTATGACATACTTTTTTTCATAAAAATGGTTGCGACACCGTATGCATTTCCTTCTATAGTTAAAGGCGACTCATGTGTGATTCTAAACCAACCACCCAACTTACTTGTCCAGATTCCTTTATTTGTGCTATTAGTCAATTGCCTAGCCATATGAGTAGCCTCAGCATCCTTCTCATAAATAACCACTTTTTTAAAGCCATCTTCATACTCCCCGTCTTCACATATTACGAAACTTAACTGAGTAAATATTTCTATTAAAACTCTTGTTGAAAATTCAAAATCAACGTCAAAAGGCCAATCGACTTTTACCCCATCAAATCTAATAGATGGTCTATTTCCATGTGGTAATTTATCCCACCAACAATCTGTAACATGTGCAGCCCAAGCTATGCAATTATAATTAGGACTAGAATCCTCTATCTTAAAAAATTTATCATTCTTTAAACCAGGAAAGACCTTAATTATTTCGTTTCTATTTATTGGACTATCTAACAATTTGGGGGGAATTTATTCTATATGAAATTTATTTTTTGTTCTCTATATAGCTTCACCCACCTTTTACATACGTCCTCAATCGTATAACGTTGTTTCGTACTTACAGACTGCCCTGTAATTATATTTAAAGCCCACACCAAAATACTTGGTTCTCTTTCAATTTCATTAATTATTAGTGGTAACAACGCTTTTTTATTCATTTTAAGCATTTCTACAAAATTATCATCTTCTATTATTTTAGAAATAGAAGATTGAAAAACTGTATTACCCTTCCAAGCGGATACTAATGATTCAAACTTTTCCTGAAAATAAACATCTTCAAATATATCTCTATCAATTTTAAAAACATCAAAATCGACAGATGGTATATTCTTCTCGCCATTAACAACAACATGTTCAATTTTAGTATTATCATTTTGATAATCAACTGGCGGTAAATCTATTATAAAAGGCATAATTTAATTTATTAAGGTTTTAGCTTCATTAGTTAATCCACTACTAAAAATATGATTCTTTTTCTGTCTAAGTTTTTCAAAAATCGGCCATACAACTTCTTCATTATTTTCAATAATATCGTCATATAATACATCAATATCAATTAGGTATGGTATTGAATCTTTAATTGGTTTTTCTAAGGCATGTCCTATATGAATTTTAAAGTTATTTTCCTTATCAAAGGAACTAAACTTTAATTGAAACCCATAAATTGAATGACTATTTTTATCGTCTTTCAAATAAACATTAAAGTACTTCTGAAGGTTTTTTGTGTCACTAGGTAGATTAAATTTATTGACGTACCTTAATGAAACACCTTTTAATTTTTTTAGACTAAATTCTTTTGAAAACAGGTTCCACAGATTTATGATTTTATGAATGAAATCATCCCATCCTTCATATTTTTCATGGGATTGAAAGGTAAACTTTTGATTTGTTATAGTAAAATATTCTTTGCTATTTTTGGACATAATTTGAATTCCTTCTACTTTCTTTTCATCAAGTGATACACTGGTTTCATTATCATTATTATCAATTCTTATGCCCTGAACTATTTGAGGATTAACAATAGGAAAATCATGCTTAAGATTTTCAGAAATTTTTTTTATCAATTCAATATCAAAATTTTCAATCTTTTCGTACCTAAATTGCAGCATAGCCACTATTATCGGTGCATTTTCAAAAAATTCATTTGTAGATTCCATAATCTCAATTAGTATATTACGAATAACAAATTTATAGATTATATATTGTATTTTTATACATTAGTGTATAATTTTAATTATATTTTGGATAACATTAACAAACTTAACGGCAAACTTTCAGCACCTGTATTTAGCAAAAAAGACATTCTACTTTCTTACAGAATGCTTAACCACTATGACGAAATGGGATTGCTAATAGGTAAAAGGGATAATATAAAACAATGGAGAAAGTTTAATGGGTTTGATTATATTTGGATTAATATCATTATTATTTTGCGAGAAATTGGAGTGCCGCTTAAAAAAATCAAGTATTTAAAGACAAAATTATTTGAAGAAGGTCGTAGTGGGAATATTGATAAAGCAAATTTTATCAATCAATCTTTTCAAGAAGAAGTACTTTCATCTATCATAGACAAATATGAATTATATTTACTTGTGTTTTATGATAATAGTTACACTTTTCATGATAGTACATCTCTGAATCAATGGCATAACGGGGTATATAAAAACGAGCCTCACATTAACATTCCCTTATCGAATATAATTAGTGAAGTAATCGACAAGCACAAAGAAATTTAAGTTGCAACACTTTTTCTTCTCCAATCCGAGATTTTATATAAGCGTTTGTTTATCTAAGACCTTCCTAACCTTCATAACAGTCGTGGTAGACTTTCCCGTAATTTCAGCCACGTCACGCACAGTAAGTCCTTTATTTAGCTTCTTAACTATCACTGGGTGACGTTCTAACAATCTTGATGTGGACTGAATTGAACCAATTTTTCTGCCCTTAAATTTACCCTCAGCACGTGCTATCTGAATACCTTCGCTAGTACGCTCCTTTATACGGTTACGCTCCATTTCGGCAATGGACCCCATGACAGATGTCACTATGATAGCAATTGGATTTTTTTCACCATTCACCAATGTTTCAAAGCCTTCTTTAATAGATTTTAGATTAATTCCATTAGCTGTAAATCGCTCAATCGTATTGAGCACATCAATGAGGTTCCTACCAAGTCTATCAATGCTGTCAACCACAATCGTAACGCCATCTTTATCTGGTCCTGTAACCACATCAAATAATTTTGAAGCTTCTGGACGTTCAAGAAAAGGAATATTCCCCTGAACTTTATCTACAAATAAATTTTCAGCTTTAAACTCACCATGTGTTTTGAAGTTAGCTACTTGACGGCTTGAACTCTGTGAAACCGTTGAAATCCTTGAATAGAAATAATACATAATTATTGCTTTATTCAACAAAGATATTGTATTACTTTTAGACTCACAATTATTTTAACACAAAAACCTGGTTTTTACGCACTTACATCGAATTAATGTTGGATTAGTTTATCACTATAGTCTAAAAGTAACACGCCATTTAATCTAACAAAAAAATTAAATATATCCATTATATCATTTGATATATTTTTTTTACATTAGAGTTTAAATTAATTACCATGAACAAATTCAAATTCTTTTCTTTATTAATTATCTTTTCATTATTATCTTGTTCAAATGATGATGACTCAAATAATAATACAATTTCTTTTTCGCAAGCATATTTATCAACTGCTGGCAATTATTCTCAAGGGTTTAATTTTGAATTGTTTTTATTGGACTCAAAAAGAAACGTAGATTTGAATCAGTATCCAGCAATTCTTGGAACTGGCTCGTTACTTTATATAGCTTTTCTGTCTGATAGCAACGACCTACCAGATGCGGGATTGTATTCCGTAATAACAGGTAATTCTACTAATCCTTATGACATCGCATGGTCTTGGTATAAAACAGCTGAAATTGACACGCATGAAACTAATGATACTTTTGTAATAACAGATGGCACACTTGAAATATCATATCAAAATAACCACATGATTTTTAATTACGACATAAATTTAATATCAACTGATACCGAAGACACAAAGCATATAAGCGGAGTTTATAATCAGCAAATTGTAATTACTGATAAGCAATTATATTAAAATTCCCTTTAACAACTATTTTTCATATAGATAATGGTTACTTATCATAAACATCACCATTTTTTAACTTTTTGTTATCCAGAACTAAAATGTTTCGGAGCTTTCAGTGCTGATGGCAACAGCGTGTATGTTTACGCTGATGTTAACGATGCCAATTGCGAAATAGCTTCATAATTTAGAATGATACTCAATCAAGTATCTGACAACCTCTGAGGCGTTAGAACCGAATCGATTCGCTGTTGCTAATAGGTTCAATTTGTCTTTCAATTTCGCAGAGATGCGAATGTTGAGAATCTCGGTGTTGGGAGTGGTTGGAATACGTGACATAATTTGTGTTTTATAATAAATAGTCTCAATTCAATATAAAATGTTTTTTCAATTAATATAAGCTTAAAAAAAGGCGTTTAATGACTCCTTATTGTTATAAGACTCTCCTAGACTCTCCAGTTAACCACTGTATGGACACTCATTAAAGTGGCGTATTTGAGCTGTTAAGTGCATATAAGGTCAAACCTCTTGATGTTGTTTCTTAAATATTTTATTTTTCAACGATAGACACTGATGTGTATTGAGTTTGCAGACACAACTGTGTATCATAAAATGAAGTGGAGACCTCCCTATGCAGCCCCCTCCTTCGTAACCCGCCTTATATACCCCCCCTGGGACCTACTCAGAAGTGAGGTCGATTATGTGTCTGATTTTTTGCAAATTTTTTTTTTGGGAATTTTTTCAGCTTTTTTTTGAATCGATGAATACAAATTTATGCTAAAGCACCAACCAACAGAATTTTACTTTAGATAAAAATAAGAGCAAATACTAGAGTCTTTTTATGAACTTTGTTGTTTTACGTGATAGTTATTATTAAAGATATATGAATGTATTTTGTTGCATTGTATATTATAAATATGAACTCATGAAAATAAAAATTAACTCAAAACAATTCCAGTTACTAACATCAAATTTTCACATCATTGAAGGAAATGGTTTAAGTGAGAATGGTAAAAATATCATCAAAGAATCAAGGTTAACAGAATATGTTGTCCGCATATATATTCATGGAATGCTGGCGGAGATTAGAATTGGAGCTTATTCATCAGTAAGTGCCATATCAATTGCAAGACATATGTTTACCAAAGCAATTATTACAGGTCATGTAACTACGATATAAATTGATAAAATAACTATTCACAAGGGTTTATTAATTTAATTTTGATTGGATTATTGATAAATCTAACAGTATCAATATTTATTTTGGTCATGTTATACTTTATAGAACTTATTAATTTCCACCATTAATTGTCTCCATTATTTCTCTAAAACTATTCAGTCCAGACTCAATGTTTTCAATAATTTCATTGGCTAAAATGTCTGGGTCTGGTAGATTATCTAAATCCGTTAAACTCTTGTCTTTTAACCAGAAAATATCTAAGCTCGTTTTGTCTCTAGCAACAATTTCTTCATAAGTATATTTTCTCCAACGCCCATCTTCATTCTCTTCGCTCCAAGTTTCTTTACGTTTGTTAATGTTGCTCGTATTATATAATTCAACAAATTCTGATAAATTATCTTGTCGCATTGGGTTCTTCTTGGGTGTATGGTGAACATTAGTTCTGTAATCATAAAACCAAATATCTTTTGTCCAAGCTTCTTTACTTGCAGGTTTATTATTGAAAAATAAAACATTTGCTTTTACACCTTGTGCATAAAAAATCCCTGTTGGTAGTCTTAATATGGTATGTAAATCTGCTGTTTTTAACAATTGTTTTCTAACTTCTTCACCAGCACCTCCTTCAAACAAAATATTATCAGGAAGGACTACTGCCGCTTCCCCTGTAATTTTTAATTGTGTTTTTATATGTTGTAAAAAGTTTAATTGTTTGTTGGATGTCGTTTCCCAAAAGTCTTGACGGTTATAGCTTAAATCTTCCTTTTCAATTTCACCAGCTTCATTGGTAAAAGTCATACTGCTTTTTTTGCCAAAAGGGGGATTAGCCAATACATAATCATATCTAGTACCATCATCAGCAATTAAAGCATCATTAGGATTTATAAACGATTCCCCATCTATCTCTCCAATGTTATGCAAATACATATTCATTAAACACATTCTACGTGTATTTGCTACAATCTCGTTCCCAAAAAAGGTTTTATTTTTTAAAAATTCTTTTTCTTCTCGGTCTAATTTGTTGTTATCCACAATCCAATCATAAGCTGCTAAAAAGAAACCTCCAGTTCCGCATGCTGGGTCCGAGATGGTTTTCAATGGTTTAGGTTGTACACATGCAACCATAGTCTTTATTAAAGCTCTAGGGGTAAAATACTGACCCGCACCACTTTTAGTGTCTTCTGCGTTCTTCTCTAAAAGACCTTCGTAGATTTTGCCTTTAATATCAGCACCCATCATAGACCAATCTTCTTTGTCTATTAAATTGATGACTTTTAATAATTTTGCTGGGTCTTGTATTTTGTTCTGACTTTTAGTGAAAATTTGCCCCAATGTTCCTTTTTCTGTGGAAAGGGTACGTAATAATTGACTGTAAAAAGATTCCAATTCTGCCCCACGTTTGCTAGATAATGTTTCCCAGTTGCAAATTTCACTATCTGGAATTTCGTTACCTTCTACGTCTTTTAGTTTCGGAAAAACTAACCCTTTGTTATAAGGTGGTTTGTTAAGTTCATCTGCCATTTTTAAGAATAGCAAATAAGTTATTTGTTCTAAATAATCACCATAGCCAACGCCATCATCACGTAGTACATTGGCAAGGTTCCATATTTTTGATATGATAGTTGAATCTGTCATTCTTTAGTATTTTCTTTTCTTATATTATTAGCTATATTTTAAATTCTGATGCAAGCTATTTAGATTTTTTATTATCAATTCTTTCAGCTGCACGAGATAAAAGATACCACCATTCTTCATTGTTTATTTCTTCTCTGAAAATTCTAACGGCACCAGCACTTACTAAAATTCTTCTCAATCCATCTTCATCATTATCCCAACCTCCAAGATATTTTTTTAAAGTCTTGAAACTTCTATCCGTAAATTTTTTATGCTCTAAAAAGTGTTTTGCAGACCTTATGACCATTAATTCTGCTTTAGACATTTCTCTTTGTCTTGCACCAAGAATATAACTAATAAGCCCTGTTATGATGGCGGGTATAGTTGCAATTAATATTGTTTCCCAAAAATTCATGATTTTTTATTTTTTTCTGTTCTTATTTTCTCTAATAAAACACTAGCAGGTTCGTAATCTTTATGCTGTTTACATTTGGTTATTTCGTTTTCACTTAAAAATGTACCTTCAAAAGCTTTTTTAAGAATGCTTTGGCGTAGAGCGATTGCTTTTTGCAAACTTTCTTTAATGCTTTCTTCCACTTTATCACATACGGATAAACGGCTTTCAATCTCTTGGACGATTTGGTGTTGTTGCTTTTTATTAGTGTATGGAATTTCTAATTTTAAAAACACCTTTTGAGTTAAATTTAAACCGCTATCGCTACTCCCTGATTTCATGACTTCGATTTCACTTAAAATTTCAGGTGAATTCATGGCGTATTCAAAGTATTCTCCGTCTACTAATTCTTCATTTAACTCGAGACGATAAACTTTATCACAATTGATGAGTTTTGGTCTTGTTTTTCTAACTAAACAACAAATACCTACTCTTACTCTTGGACCAGCACGAGTAATAAGAATATCACCTTTCTTAATTTCATGGTGTTTTCTTGGTTCTAGGTTGTCGGGTAAAATTTTATTTTCAAATTCTACAAATTTACCTGACTGAATTGCTGAAGTTTTAATAACAGCCCATTGCATTGAATCCGTAGAATTTTGATTAATACATTTAGGACTCCAACCCTGACTCAAATGGTCTACTAATTTTGAAATTTCAATTTTCCCTTTTTTTGGAAAACTTGAGGACAATACCGCTTGCCTATAAATAACCAATTGGTTTTGTGCTTTTTTAAGGTCTTCAAGACCGCTATCTAAACTGCTAAAAAGTTCTTCTATTTTTTGTAATATGGCTCTTTGTTCTACTAAAGGTGGTAATAGAAATTTCTTTTTTGCAAAAACAGAAATCCAATATCTTTTATGTGTATCACTTCTAACTTGGTTTACTTGCATAGCGTAATATACAAGAGGCATATTAACCAGTTTACTTGTTGGCACAAGTATTTTCATTGCAGACGATTTTACCTTAAATTTAAAATTCACATACTGTGTAGCAGTAGTAAAATCATCAAAAATTATGGTTGGTAAATTATCGAAAATACCATCAGTTTCGTTTGTGTAACCTTTTATAAAAGATTTACCAGCAGTTAAAACTGGAGTATCATAACTATCATTGTAATTGGTGCTTTGCACTATGTATTTTGTAGGTTGTACATAATCTAGTAAATCTTCGAAACAACATTCTGTCCAATCTTCTCTCATACTAAACAATCTTCTTCATTTTTTTATTCAAACTAAACTCATAACCAAATGGTTTTTTATGAGTATTTGCTATTTGGCAAATTTCAGCCCAATTTTTAGCGAGTGCTTGAGTCATTCCCCAAACACTTAATCCATTCTTTTTGCTCGTACCTTTTAAAAAAAAGATGCCTATGTTATTTTTTTGAAATAATTCTAGCTCGTCTTTTCTTTTGGAGATATTTACATCTTGGGTAATAATACAGTTACCTTGTTTTCCTATTTCAGGAATCCAATCTACGTCTTTACTACCATGACCAAATGCGTCTGGTAAAAATTTAACTTCAATCTTTTGTTTGGTTTTTAAGCCTTCAGGAAATTGGATGATATTAAATCCTTTAGCTAAATGAGGTGGCATATTTTCGTCAAAGTAAATAATCATGCAGCACGACAAAATTCTAATGCGTGATTAACTTCTTCTTCCGATAGCTGATAAACATACGCTATATAATTAACTGGGTCGCCAGCTTTAAAATGATTTTGAATGACTTCTGGTTCTATATTTTTACCGTCAATTAGAGCGTGGCCAAATCTTCTGTTAGGGTCGACTAAAATGGATTTGTCTTTACCCATTGGCCAGAAACGTGAAGCTAAGTTATCTTTATCAAATTCTAGATTAATAAAAAACAATTGGATTATTTCTAAATTGAATTGCTTAGTACCATTTAATTCAATGATACCATTTTTAGTTTTTAAATATATTAGCTTACCGTCACAATGAATGCCAGATAACACCTCTTTTAACGCAAAAGGGAACGCAGTTCCATACATTTGTGATAACTCAGAATGTGCTTTTAATACGTTTTTAGGAGGCACTCCCGCTTCCGAGAATCGCATCATAATATAGAACTCGATGAATGTATGAAAACTCACTGCTCTAGTTCCTTGCATTTGCCAAGAATATTGAGCGTCATACTCTTTTCCAAGCTTCCCATCCCAATATTTATTCATCCAAATATAAACCTTTCTATACGGAACACGAAGTATCTGGGCAATTTCACTTGCCGTATAAATACCTAGTCCTAATTTTGGTTTATTTTCGAAGTTCATATGATTGTAGTATTATTCAAATCTACGGGTTTTTATTGTTCAATTGTACAATTTAACATTAAGCCGCTAATACTTCATTAAGTTCATCAATAATCTCGTTCATTTTGTTGCCAAATAATTGGTGCATTTTCCCTTTTCCACCTTTTGCATCAAATGGCGTATAATCTAAATCGTCTATTTCTATATGGTAACTGCTAACCACATGGTCCTTTATCATTCGTAGCCAATCTAATTGCTCAGGCGTAAAGCGGTTGTGTTGTCCTGTATGCTGTTTAAAAATCCATTTGTTGAAGTTAGTTTCAATGGTGCTGTCGTAGGCTTTTAATTCACTGTCAATGCCACAAGCTCTTCTAATTAAGGATACCAAAGCGGTTAACTCGTCCTTTGGTTGTTTACTTTTAAGCTCATCCAATGCAGAGTATGCTTCCCAAACGTAATCTGGTGCTAATAATGGTTTTTCTAATTGCAGCTTTTCCATAACCTCTTTTATCATTTTAAATGTGATATTTCTGCGATTATAAGGTTGATTATAGAAAATACTTAATGCTTTAATTTCATCTTTGTTTGCCTCCAAATACTCGGAAAAATCTTTTACTATTTGAGTTGCTTTAACAACCGAAGTTGTATCCCATTCGCTTCTAGTTACTGTATCAATATTTATACTATCTATAATTTGTTCGTGTTGTTTACGTACATTTTCAAGATATTTGTTTAATTCTCCATTAAATGTTGTAGCTGCTATTTTAATTAAATCGTTCTGTGCTTTCTTTTTGGCTTCTTCTATTAACTCAATGGTTCGTTCCTGTACAGGGATTTTATCAATTTCAACTTGTGCTTTTGCTTCGATTTCGTCTTGGTCAAAAGCCGTAATTAACTCTTTTGTAATTTGTTTTAAATTTTTACCCCCAGAAAACTCCAAAAGTCTATCTTTTTCTTTCTCCGTTATTTGTTTTTCTAAACGAATTAAACGGTTAGATAAAGACAAAAATAAATCTTCGTCTGCCACCCCAATTGTTACCGCCCCCAATAAATCTTTCATAGGAACTGTAGGTTTACGTTCTAAAGGTCTGCTATCTGTCTTTTTAGATTTGATTGCACCTACAGCATCCACAATAACGAAATGTGTTTTGGTTTTTGCGGTTTTTGTTACTAATTGTAAAGTATCACTATTAATAGTTCGGGTACCACGACCTTTCATTTGTTCAAAATAGTTGACACTTTTAACGTCACGCATAAATAAAAGAACTTCCAATGGTTTTACGTCTGTACCAGTTGCAATCATATCCACCGTGACCGCAATTCTTGGATAATATGAATTTCTAAAACGGTTTAAAACAGATTTTGGGTCTTCTTCAATTTTGTAGGTTACTTTTTTACAGAAGTCGTTGCCTTCATCAAATTCTTCACGGATGATTTTTATAATATCGTCTGCATGACTATCTGTTTTTGCAAATACTAAAGTTTTTGGCACTTCGTACTCACCATTTTCATCCACTCGTTTTGGAAAAATAGTCGTTTTTAAAGCTCGTTTATATTCCCGAATAATATTTCGAATTTGACTTGGATTAACTACTTTCTTATCTAAATCGTTACGTCTGTATTCGGTATCTTCATCCTCTTGTTGCCAGCGTTTTGCTCTTGTTAGTTTATCTCTTCTATCTACAAACCAGCCAGATTCTATTATTGCACCATTTTGTGAAATGTCGGTTTCAATGTTGTAAACGTCATATGGTACATTTACGCCATCTGTAACCGATTCTTCATAGGTATATTGACTAACTACATTTTCATTAAAAAAGCCAAAGGTTCTTTTGTCTGGTGTGGCAGTTAATCCTATTAGGAACGCATCAAAATAATCTAATACTTGTTTCCATAAATTGTAAATAGAACGGTGGCACTCGTCAATTACAATAAAATCAAATTGTTCAATCGGTACATTTGGCGTGTACTCCACTGGAACAGCTTGTTTTTTATTTGTTTGCTTTTGCATCCATGTACTTTCATTCGGATTTTCTTCTTCTGCACTTTCATCTAATTCTTCGCCTTTTAGAATAGCGTAGAGGCGTTGTATTGTTGAAATACAAACTTGACTATCTGAAGAAATGTAACTTGATGACAAACGCTGTACGTTGTATAATTCTGTAAATTTTCGATTATCATCATTTGGCTGAAAAGTCATAAATTCTTGTTCTGCCTGTTCACCCAAGTTTTTGGTGTCCACCAAAAATAAAATACGTTTTGCGTCTGCATGTTTTAATAAGCGATAAACAAACGTGGCAGCTGTAAAAGTTTTTCCAGCACCAGTTGCCATTTGAATTAAAGCTTTTGGTCTATTCTTTTTGAATGAATGTTCTAAATTATTAACTGCTACAATTTGAGCTGGACGTAATCCTGTTGAATCCAAAACAGGAATTGATAAAAGTCTTTCTCTTAAACTTTTTCCTTTTTTCAACCATGCAGAAATGGTTTCGGGTTTATGAAAACTAAAAACATTTCTACCTCTTGGTTTTGGGTCTCGGTAATCTGTAAACCGTGTAATTGTTCCTGTGCTTTCATAAACGAAAGGCAAGGGGTCATTATTTAAGTATTTTAATTTTGCGTTGGCATAGTTTGAAGATTGTTCTTCAACAACTGTCAATCGGTGTCCTTCATCTTCACGCTTCGCTTCTATAATTCCTACTGGCTTTCTATCAACAAACAGCACATAATCGGCTGGACCAACATTAGTTTGATATTCACGAACTGCAATGCCTTTGTTTGCAGATAAGTCTATTTGACTTTTAGACTGAACTAACCATCCAGATTCTCGTAACATAATATCTATTTTGTCACGAGCTATTTGCTCAGGATTTTGGTTTATTTCTTCAGGCATATATACTCTAATAATTTTCTGACACTAAAGTAAATATTTTTAGGTTGATTGCATGAATGATTTTTACATTTTATTAGTTTGTGTAAATTAATGCTGTTTTTGTGACTCTTTTACAATGTTGGTCTTTTATAAGTTACTTAGCGCATTTTTCGTATTCGGAGCATTTGTTTTTAAACTAAAACAAATAGTTTTCATTAAATTTTGCGAAGGATAATATTTAAATGCAAAAACAAAAAACGGTTAAAGTGAACCACTAAAAAACTCATTTTAGCCTAGGTTATAAAGGTATGCAATAATTATTGCTTTGCTCACTTTAATGCGCTTTGGTTGGCTCACATTGACCTTTCCAACCTAACTTTCAAACAGTTTATTTTTAGTTTGTGCATTAATTATATCCATTTATATCATGACTTATTTACCAATCACTGTAATCAGTTAAATTAATTTGTTCACCATCATATTCTCGTTTAACTATTTTTACAACACCAAGTCCTGTCGGGTGAAATTTAAATGTATATTGATACTCTCTACCAAAAACATCTAAACAATTCTCAGGAATTTCAGATAATTTAGCCTTCCAAACATTAAATTTTTCTTTTTCTTGCTTATTTAAATAAAAAGTCATTTTAGTATTTTTAAAAAGTAGTTTTTTATGTTGGTAAGTTAAAATAGCTCGTATTCCTTTAGGTCAAACCCATAATCTTTGAATATAAACATTGTTAAAGTGAAGCACTCAAAAACTCTTTTAAGCCTAAGCTATTAAAAGGATTTGTAATAATTATTGCTATGCTCAATTTTATCCGCTCTGGGTGGTATACTATGCCCGCCCTATCCACTTTGTAGTTAACTATCTCATATTAATTTTTTATAGTCTTTTATAATAATCCCATTCATTAAATTCTTCAAACCCATCCTCTATAATATCGTATTGCCTCATTCTCATTTCATTATCAGAATCAAACTCAATATAATAGTGAACATCATATAATTCACCAGCAATATCCAATTTTAGTGCGATTCTATTTTTTTCTACATACATCCACTCTGTTACTATAATTACTATTTCATCATTATAAGATTCGTATTTATCTCCATTATAGAATTCATAATCATAATATACAAAAACACCATTTTCTTTAAATTTAATTTGATTCAAGATGTCATTCATATCATAAGATTCCGAATCCCCAAAATCCAAGTCTACATATTTATAATGTCCCCAAGTTCCAATTAAATTGCTTCTCAAATTAGAGATATCATCATCACTTTTACTACAAGAAGTTAAACTCAACACCATAACAAATAAAAATATTCCAATCTTTTTCATAAATTTTATTTTAAAAATTAATTCATTAACCGCAAAAAACCTTAACGATTCTCACATTAGTTTTTAACCAGTTTCTTACTTATGAAACCGCCTTCAATATAAATTTTAATAATGTAAATACCCGTAGATAAATTATCAGTATGGATTGATTTAAAATCAGAATTTATAACATTAAGTTTTTTTCCTATTGATGAATATATTTCAACTTTATTTATTGGGTTATCTGATTCGATTGATAAGATATCTGCTACTGGGTTGGGATATATTTTAATGGATTGTGTTATTGGTATATCCTTATCACTCAAAGTGCTTCCGCAATCATCAAAAATCAAAGCATTTGTATTATAAGCCCCATAGGCTTGAAAAATTGTTCTCCCTACATTTTCAGATTCCCCTTCAATTTTAATCCAAATTTCAAAAGTTAAATCATATTCTGGTATATTGATATTGCAATTACCTCTATCATCAATTCCATCAAAATAAACCGCATTCGAAAACATGCCCGTTTGAAATGAAACTCCATTGTATAGGTCTCCGCTCAAACCATTAGCCGAATTAACAAATTGACTCCCAGATGATTCATCAAAATGCCATAGACCAAGAGTATTTCCATCAACAATCAGTGGTGAATTGGATTGATAATTTGCCAATATTTCAGAGTCACTTCTAACAGTATTAGAAACTCTAAACTCATCAATCCAGCCTCTGTAAAAGCTTGTCCAAGTGGTAAAAAAGTCTACTCCAAGATATAATTGCGAATAATTATAATTAAGATTATCAAAATTTCCTGAAGCCACTAAATTTCCATCTAAAAATATCTTACCAGATAAATCTGATGCTTTTGTGAATGCTAAATAATGCCAAGTGTCCGAACTAACTTCCATTTCCAAATGATTTCCATTCGTGTCTCGTAAAAAAAATAAAGCTATCTTTTTGCATTTAGTATTTTCATTATGTAATATTTCAATTTCTGATTCATTCAAGCCTCTGTTATATATCCTAATATCATCTAATTTTCCTTGAAAATTAGTAGAGACACCTCCAATTGCATTGCCAATTGTTGTCGCTAAATTTTGATTATTTATTGGAGCTAATACATTATTTAAATTGCCTTGGGAGTATTCAGATTGCGGAACTAAAACATTATCAATGTATATTTTAAATTGAGTTGCGTTAATTAAACCAGGAGTAGCATTAAATGTTACAACAAAAGAATGCCAAATGTCGTCTGAATAGTTTTGATTATTAGTGATAGACCACATACTTGAACAGTCTTGATATTCAGAACCCCAAACTGCTTGATTAGTGGTTCCAATTGTAAACCTTAGCCCTCCAGGCCCATTACAAGGATTGCTTGAGGAATAAATGGTTCCCTCAGCATTCTCCGAGGCACTTGATTTTTGAAACCAGCCAGTCACTGAATATGTTAACACATCGGTCAAACTAATTGTAGGTATTGTAATATTATCAGTCGAATTTGAAAATAAATAAGCAGAATTTGAAGTTCCAAACCTATTTGTTGTTAATATTGCCCCATTAACAACTCCGTTGTTTCCATTTGCACTAAAGTCATTAGCATTACCAGTGAAAGGATAATAACCTATTAGTCCATTCGTTGGAATTTGAGAAAAAATATTTACAGCATATATGAATAATCCGATAATTAAATAATTCTTCATGATTGTTAGTTTGAACTTGTTAGATAATCAATTATTATTGCTAAAAAGGCAAAGAGGCTGCCAATGAACGAGGTAGCCTCTTTTAAATCCTCCCTACAAGAATTAATTAATAGCAATATAAAAATAGACTAGCTTTTTCAAAAAAAATGAATGAATTAGTATTGGTTATAATAAAGGAAATTCTCGTAGAGAATTCTAACTTAATCGTCTAAACCTATAAGTTCAAATTGTAATGTCACTTTTGTTCCTTTTCCCTCTTCTGAGTTAATTTTGAATGAATTGTTGCTAAAATTATTTAAGAGTTTCAAACGCTCCATGACAAGTTTTAACCCTTTTGATTCATGTAATTGACCTGAATTTGTGTGACTCATTCCTTTTCCATTATCTTCTATAATACACATAAGCAATTCATTTACAATATAGAATTTAATTGAAACCTTTGGATTTGTATGGTTTTTATTAAACGCATGCACAAATGCATTTTCAACAAAAGGTTGAATAATCATTGGTGGGATTTCTATGCTATTTGCTTCCAATCCGTCATAATCAATTTTTGTGTTCACCTTATTATTAAAACGCATATTTTCTAGGACGATGTATGATTTTAAATAACTAATCTCTTCAGCCAAGAGTATCAAGTGTTTGGAAGAATTCTCTAAGGTCGTTCTTATAAGTTTTGCGAACTCACTTAAGTACATAAGTGCATTGTCAATGTCATTATCAATGATATAGTTTTGAATACTATTCATGGCATTGAAAGTGAAATGAGGATTCATTTGAGATTGTAAAGCCTCTAGTTTGGTTTCCACTAACCGCTGTTGAATCTTGGCTTTCTGTTGTTCTCTTTTTTTAATGTATTTGATGCGGTTTTTGTAAGCAATAAAACCTGAAATCAATAAAACTAATAGTAATAGAGAAATAAACCACCATGTTTTCCAAAAAGGTGGTAAAATTGTAATAGTGACTAATTTAGAAAGCGATATTGAACCAGTATTCAAGTCTTTTATCTTAATATTCACGTTATACTTGCCTATAGGTAAATAAGGTATAAATATGTTTTGTTTATTGCTGTAGATGCTCCATACGGGGTCTAACCCTTCTATTTGATAACTATATCTCAATTTGTTTGGATATGGATAATCGGAGGTCTTAAAAGATAAATTTAGGGTGTTTTGCCAATATTTATAAGTTAATTTCTTTTTATCGCAATTAAACCAAGTATATGTCTTTGTAGAGTCTTTTTGGTAATTTACATTGACATTGGTTAAGTTAGTGGATGGATTGATTTTTTTAGGGTTTAATATTTTCTCTAAATCAATTTTATAATAGCCTGATTGCGTTCCAACATATATAGTATCTTTAATGATTTTGCTGGTAGTAAAATCATTTATTTTTAGACCTTGTGCAGCATCAATTAAACGGATACTACCGTTTTGAAATATGTTTAGCCCTTTTTCAGTGCCTATAAAAAATCCATCTTTATAGTTCTCTAATAGAGTTATAGAATTTCCAACAATCTCATCTCTTTTTATATGGGTTAAAACTTTATAATTCGTTGCCATATCTAATAAAAAAACATCACCAGAATTTGTGGAAACTAATAATGTTTTTGAATTATTATCTACGGAAATATTATTAATATCCCTAACACGAAATATGTTTTTTAATGCTAACGATTCGTACACCTTATCTTTAAAGATATGTAAGCCGCTTTTAGACGAAGAAACAATAACTAGGTCTTTATATTTAACCATTTCAGTAATGTAAACGGGATTGTTTTTATTTTTTGGTGAAAAAGGGATAAACTTGGCAATACTGTCCATATCATTCGATTTAGGTTTATTTAATACATCAAGGAGAAGAGTGGTAGCTTCAAACTTATGCGCAATTAACATGTCAGAACCTAAAAACAAAAATTTATAAGGTGAATAATATAAAAATTGCATGATATCACCTTGTATATTAAGTTTAAATAATCCAAAACTACTGCTAACCCAAATTGCATTTTCATAAATATCAAGGTGATAAAACTCAAGGTTTTTAATAGAATTATATAAAGAATTATAATTTTCATTTATAGGTAGATAAGGAAGTACTTTTTTGCGTTCCTGAGTAAAAAAATTAAAAAAGATTTCTGTTTTTTGATTCTTTATTAATTTGTTATTAGACTTTATAGCGAGTCCTTTTTCATGAAGAATGTAGAGGTCAGAGTTTTTTTCTTTAAATTCAATAATTCCAGAAATATCATTAAAAAAAGAGATAGTTCTGGATAAGCTTAATTGATATAGACCTTTATCTTGTGTCCCTACATACAAAAAATCGAAATCCATATCATAAAAAAGAGTTCTAACTTTATCGCTTTTTATGCCGAATAATTTTGTAACATTTACTAATGAACTATCTGCAATTTTAAATAAGCCGCCATCATTTTTGTGGACTCCCCAAGCTGCACAATAAATGGTATTATTAGAATCCTTTGCGAAATCCCAAATTATAGAATTACCAAAAGAAATATCTTCATCTTTAGACTCTATAAAATTTGATGTTTTGAATTTAATGAGTGAATTCCTATTGTCACCAATTTTAAGTCCAGCACTTCCATAATATAAGTCCCCATTATTTTTATATAAGGAAAAGATTGATGAAGTTCCTAAAGAAGAGTCAGATTTAAAAGTGTTTCTTATTTTAGTAAGTGTTAAATCTTCAGTATTTAGATTATAAATGCCATGAGTGTAAACCCCAATATAAATTTCACCTTTAAAGGCAAAATAATCCATTACCTGAAATCGTTCCTGTTCTGTTTCTAATCCAACAACAGAATAATCTTTTAGATTTAAAATAAACAGTCCTTTTTCTGTCCCAATAAGCAGATAGTTGTTGTGTATAAAAAGTTTTCTAACAAAGCTGTTTTTTAATAGTTCATGATGGTTTTGGGCTGTAAATTCTTTACCATCAAATTTTGAAATACCACCACCAAAAGTTGCAAACCACAAATTACCTTCAGCGTCTTCAACAATATCCCAAACTGAATTATTTGAAAGTCCATTATCTGTACTATAATTAGTTATAGCTCCACCTTCAATTTTAGCTAATCCGTTATGTGTCCCTACCCACAAGATTCCTCTGGAATCTTTGTAAATACATTCAATTTGATTATTAGGTAGACCATCTGTCATTGAAATATTAGTCGATGGATAATTTTGTCCGCTTAAAAACTGAACAAAAAATAGTATTATAAAAAGTTTCAGTTTATTTTTTATGAATGATAGCATTTAAGAAATTTTCTTTTTTTCTAACTGAAACAGGAATCTTTTCTCCATTAGCGAGAATGACATGAAACTCTCCAGCTTTATCAAACTTAGCAACGTAATTTAAATTAACTAAATAGGATTTATGAACCCTAAAAAATAACTGGTTATTTATAAGCTCTTCAATATGCTTTAATGTCTTCGATAACAAAAACTCTTTGCCATCAAGGCACTTAACTTTGCAATAATTACTATCTGATTGACAATAAATGATGTTACTCATTTTCTGTAGTTCATAACCATTTTGTGTTGGCAATGCAATTTTATTAAAAATATTATCCTGAGAGCTTAAATTCTCAAGCAACATTGAGATACGTTCTTGACGTTTTAGATTTTCATTTTTGCTTTCAAAACGTTTAATTGTCGAAAGCAAGTCAATATGATTAACAGGTTTTAGTAAGTAATCAAAGGCAGAGTGCCGAATAGCATCTATAGCATAATTTTTATGGGCGGTTGTAAATACAACTTCAAAATTTATGGTTTCAAATTTTTTGAACAATTCAAAACCATTTTCCGTTGGCATTTGGATGTCTAAAAAAACAATGCCTGGGTTATAACGTCTTATAGCAATAATACCCTCCTTTATAGAATCACATTTTTCTAATACAACAATTCTTTTATTAAAATAACGAAGTATTAATTTTTGAAGAAAATCTCTTGCATTTTGTTCGTCATCAATGATAATTGCTGTAGTCATATTTAAATCTAACTTAATTATCTAAGGTAGAAAAATATGATTAGTTATCGTATGGTTTTTTTTAGTTATCGTTAACAAAGTGAATAGGACGGATAATAAGAACCACTAAAAATGGTTAATTTGAACCATCTTATGTTTGAAATTATTAGATTGTTAAGTGACTTATTGGTAGTTTTGCTATGCTCACTTTTATCCGCTGTAGGTGGTATACTATGCCCTCACTATCTAATCTTATCCTGCAGTTCATCAAATTTTGCTCTCATTGTTGGATTACCATAGGTTAATTTTTTTATGGTTAAATCCTCAGCTTTATTATTGGCCAATCTTAAGTTGTTTTTTGAAGACAGCAATGCATCTTTTGTTTTTTGAAGATGTGTAATAGTTTTATCAATTTCATCAATAGCGGTTTTAAACTTCCGACTTGCTAAATCATAATTCCTAGCAAATCCTTCTTTAAAGGTGTTAATATTATCCTCAAAATTAGTGATATCAATGTTTTGATTTCGAATTAAACTTAATTCCGCTTTGTATTTCATTGAATTCAAAGCTGCATTACGAAGTAGTGTGATAACGGTAATGAAAAATTGAGGACGTATGACGTACATCTTTCCAAACTTGTGAGACACATCAACGATTCCAGTATTATAGAATTCGTTTTCCGATTCCAAAAGTGATACAAGAACGGCATATTCACAGTTCTTTTCTTTACGGTCCTTATCAAGTTTTGCAAAGAAATCCTCGTTTCTTTTTTTAGAGGCAGTTTCATCATTCTCGTTCTTCATTTCAAACATAATTGAAATGATTTCATTACCTGAATCATCAGTTTCCTTATAAATATAATCACCTTTACTTCCACCTTTTGAATCATTATCTTTTTCAAAGTATGCAGTTGGGAAAGCTGTTGCTCGAAGTTTATTGAATTCAGTTTCACAATGTATTTCCAATGTTTCACCAACCATTTTTGTTGAAAGTTTCTGCTTAAAGTCTTTTAACCTAGCAATTTCATCATCTTTCATTTTAATGGTTTCATCTTTTACAACAAGTTTATTTGCAAACTGTTCTTTAATAGATGTTTCAATAAGCTGTTTTTCAGTTTCTTTAATTTTTAATTCATTGGCCAGACTGTCACGTTCTTTCTCTATTTGCTTAATTGCTTCAGATATTCCTAGTTTTTTTTCGGTCTCTGCATTTTTAACTTGTGATTTCATGTTAGAGATTTCCAATTCTTTTTCAGCTAGTTTTGTAGCAAGTTGGGTGCTGTTTTCAGCTTTTAATGCGTTCAGCTCAGTATCTTTTTTTGCCAGTTCTTGTTGCAATTCATTTCTTAGGTTAGCTTCTGCAAGCTTTATGGCACTTTGTTTTTCATTTTCAGCGAGAGTCAGTCGTGTTTGTAACTCTTCTTCAAATTGATGGTCACGAACTTGTTTAAGAATATCAGCAAAACCAGCTTCGTCAACTTTAAAAGCTTTTTTGCAATTTGGACAAATAATTTCGTTCATTTTCTGGCTGTTTTAAAATTTATATTAATGAAACGTAGCTATGAATTTAAATTTTTTCAATAGCCATGAGAATTAAACGACATAAGTATATTGGATATTATGTGTTTTGAAACCTAAAGGTAGGTTTAATCTTTTTTGCATCAATTTATGGCATTATTAAAAGCTAACAGCTCCTTAAAAAGAGGTTATTTACATTTTTTTATATTTTCTAGTGTCTTGTGCAACGGTTACCATTGTTAGCTAACGTTTTTTAGTTCGTTTAAACTTTTTATATTTTTTCCATTTCCATCGAATGGATATTCTTTGCTCGGGTTTTGATTAATAAAATTAAATTCTTTTGATTTCAATTTTTCGTTCATATGTTCATCACTAAATGAGTAGCCAGAAATGAATAAGTTCTCTGATTTATTGATTACCTCTCCGAAATTTTGAAATAATTGTTTGAACAAAAAGTCATTGTCAATTGTGTCCAGTTTTCTTGTTCCTGTAATAAACTTAGGAACTATATCTGGATTATAATCTTGAAGTACTTCTTTAGTCTTTGGATTTATTCTAATCGAATTGTGTTTGGTATAGTAGTTTGTTGTCATATAATAGTCATATTCACCTGTTGGTTGTAACCACATACTACCATTATTTTCATAATGTCTGAATTGAAAAAAGTCTAAACTTCCGTGAAGTTTATGGATTTTAATTTTTTCGTTGAAAGCGTTATTGAAGTACGGAACAGATAAATCGTTGTGACTTATTGGTGAATCTTCAGTGTTAAAACCTTTAGAGTATTTCAATCCATTTAGTTCCAAAACTCTTTCCAATAATAAGTCGTGATTTAAAGTAAAGATGTCTACATTTTCAAATTGAGAGATATAGTCTATAAATCCTTGATAAATTTCTTTCAGTTCAGCATCGTCTTTTGGTATTACCGAAAGAATATCGCCAATTAAATAGTTTAGAATATCACTTACCTTTTGAAATTGCTTGTGGTCGAATGCAAACAAATAACTTTTATAGTATTCTTTGTTTTTCTTCTCAAGAAAAAAAGGTTTATCAATCAGAAGTGATTTTTTTGCTGTTTCAAATAGTCCCTCAACCCAATCAGAGTTTGTGAAATTGTCAATTATGAATTGATAGAAATCTTCGTAATAGATAAAGTCACCTCTGTCTGCAACATAGCTTTTTACTAATTCGTTGAAAACATAGGAATAAGCTATGTAGTCATAATTCAATTTTCCATTATCAATAAAAGAATCACCCTTATCGTCAATCCAAAACCATTCACTTGAAGAAGCAGATAATAGTTTTTCCTTTAAATCACGATTGAATCTTTCAGCTATTGAACTTGCAGTTGGCATTCCAGCGTTTGCAGAAAATCCAGCTCCTAAAACTACTGTTAGGTGATTCTTCATATTTTTTTCTGAAATGGTAGCTAACAATTAGATATAAACAATTGACTATATCCACATTATATAAACAACCAAATTTAACGAATTAACTGACAAAATACTTCAATTAACGTAAGAATTAATAATATAATTTAAACAATGAAAACAAGTCACTTGGCTGGATAGGGCGGACAAATTGAGCCACCCAGAGCGGATTAAAGTGAGCATAGGAATAATTATTAAAAATCCTTTTGTTGCTTAAGCTGAAATGAGTTTTTAGGTGGCTCAAAAATTTCTGTTTTTAGTGGTTCAATTTAACCGTTTTTTGTAGGTAATCAACGGTGGGGAATCAGGTCACCACAAAAGACCTTTTGATTGTGATTGGGCTAGATTGATTAGGGAAGATTGCAAGTTGAAAGGTGTTCCATTTTTCTTCAAGCAAATCGATAAAATTCTACCTATTCCAGAAGATTTGATGATTAGAGAATTTCCAAAATTTAAAAACGAATAAGATGGCAACAAAAGAAGAATACGAATATGGTAAAAGTGCCCTTAGTAATTCCAGATATAAAATATCCAAAGCATTATGCGATTGGGATTTTGAAAAAAATGGGCACATAACTGCAGAAAATTTGTCAAAGATAATTCCGATGGGCTTAAAAACTGTTAATAGGCACTACGAAGATTTTATTGAACAAATTGAAGAAATATATCAGAAAGAAATACTTCGGTTAAAAATTTTAAAAAAAGAATAGATACGAAGTTTTCTTATTCTAATTATTTAGAATCCAATTTATGGTGATTGAATTCATCATAAATTGGAACTAATAAACAAAATCTCCAAACAATAATACCGAATGCTAATTACTAGTTTGACCCAAATGGTCATTCTAGCTAGGCTTAATATGGAGTTATTTAAAGTTTTATGATAAAAAATCGATTAATTATAAACTGTTTTCAATGTCGGAGATATTTATTATTGGATGCCATTGGTATTCAATTGGGTGCTGAGAGAATTGACTGCTCTCAGCTTCTGCCCCAGTTAAATAAAAAAAAAAAGCAGAAACCCCATAAACATACAATGCAGAATATTAATAATTATGAACTCAAACCATTTACAAGAACAGGGCTTATTACCTACTAATCAAATTCAATTACCTATATCAGATACTAATAATAATTCTAATCAATTAAATAGAATTAAACCAGATATTATAAATAATACATCTAATAATCAATATTTAGCTATTAATATCAATTATCCATCTACCTTCATTAATGATGTAGGAATATATCATGAGGTAATAGATAAAGAATCAATAGATATAACAAGGGATGTAGAGTGTTTTGATGACAATATTACTACTGATATTTATGCTCAATCCCCCCTATTTTTCATCAATAGGAATATCATTAAGATTCCTAAAAAGGTAGAGTATGTACTTAGAAGATTTATACCTAAAAAGTTACTTAAAGAAATCCATCCAGATATTGATGTAGCAGTTGAACTATGTTTGATGTTCACCACCCAACTTACATCCACCTATTTTGAAAGATTAGATAACCCAGAGAAAGATGGTTGGAAATCTCTTCATGCCGAATATTTGAGAGAGTTATTAAGCCTAAACCCAATGACATATAAAGATGTTATTACAGCCTTAGAACATCCCACAAAACAAGGTGCAATTATTGAATGTGACCACGAATCAATCATTAGGAAAAAGAACTATTATTATCGATTTGGAGAGGCTTATATTGGCAAAGGTATCGTGAGCTATCATTTACAAACAAAAGAGGCTCAAAGGCTCTTAAATAAGCATTTTATAAGGGTTTCTGGTAAGTCTCAATCAAATCCAATTGTAAAAAATCTGATTCAGTTTTATGAAGATGTTTCATTGCCAACAATCGACCAAATATGGGAGGAAGGAGATAGACTTATCAAGTTGAATTACAAAACAAAAAAAGGTAAATTATTGAAAAAGTTAGGGAAGCATGCTAGGTCATATTTCATAAATGAATATTCATTTATAGAAGATTCAATTAAAATATTCAATTACTTAACCGAAGATGGGTTGATGTTTCCTGAAGTTGGAAGTGAAAAAAGTGGAGGCAGAATTGTTGATTCATTTACATTGATGCCTTCTTGGATTAGGCAAATTATTAAAATTAATGGTGAAGCCATTGTTGAAGCTGATTATTCTTGCTTGCATCCAAATATTGCCATTGGGTTGTACGGTGGTAAAAAAGAATACTTAACCCACAGTGATTTGGCAGTAGAAATGTCAACCGATGTTAACATCATTAAACTGGAACATCTGTCTTTTTTCAACAAGAAAGTTTGGCAAATGAAAGAATCACCATTGTATGATTACTATAAAAAAAATGAGCCATATATGTTAAAAAGTGTCATAGCGGAAAAATACTCAAGTGAATTTAAACACAATATAACTTCACGAAGATTATTTGCAAAAGAAGTTAAAATTATGACTGAAGTCGTTGAAGTATTGAATAAAGAATTCATTTATGTTGGGTATGTCTATGACGCTTTAATTTGTCACCCTAGCGATGCGAATAAAGTAAAAGAAGTAATGGATGACGTTATTTTAAAACAGGGCGTTAAAACGACTGTAAAACTTTCAAATGATAAGAAAAACAAACCTGTTGTAGTTAAGCTAAAAGAATCCAAATCTGATTTGGATAACATAAAATCTGCAAGGTCCAATGTTGAAGGTGATAAGAAATATATTAAAGTTGACGCAAATTTAATTAACTTCAATGATGAAATTAGGTCTATGGTTCTGGAGAAAATCAATAATGGAGATGAAGTTATATTCGAAGATGCCATTATTGAATTTAAAGACAAGCAGACAATTAATGACAAAGTGTTTCGAATTTATGATAATATAAATCCAAAGTTGATTTATGTACTCGAAAGTTACATTCTTAATCCATTAATTTATTAATTCCAAAGGCATAATTATGCAGACTTAGCTGAGTAAATGGATAGGGCGGTCAACGTGAGCATAGAAATAATTATTGCTACCCTTTTACAACCTAGGCTAAAACGAGTTTTTAAGTGGCTCAAAAATTTCCGTTTTCAGTGGCTCACCTTATCCGTTTTTTTCACGTTAATTACCAAATTTATGAAAATAACCTGGTAAAAAACTTGTATTTTTTTCGTTTGTGGAGTATAATTGCTTCACAAGACTTTTATGGTGCTATTTTATAGCGACTTGTACAATAATATTCTTCTGCCCAACAAACAAAATGAAGATTACGGGCATTTAACATATGACTTAAAAGCAATTTGCTAAAAGTCACTTCTTATTTAAACATAGTTTAAATTTTTCGGCCTGGAAAGTGGTTTCATTTTCCAAAACCATCGGCTTTTAGCTTGTGGTATTTCGTCCTATGCCAAAACGGAAAAAATACTATAGAGATTATAGTTACAGTCGATAGACATAAAAAAATAACGCACCTCGCCACTCCTAGTAAAAAAATGAGGAACAGAGTGGTTAGTAATCATGTTAAGTTTAACAAAATGTAAAAACATTTTAAATAAAAATGGAATAAAATATACGGATGAAGAGATTGAAGTTTTGAGAGAGCTTCTATACTCAATAGCTCAAATACAGTTTGAGCAAACAAATAATTAAAAAATAATAATAAAATTAAAATTATGGAATTAGATACAATAATTTACAGTAGAGTCAGCACTGATGACCAAGCTGATAATGGATATGGTAGAAATCACCAACAAGAAGTACTTAAAACAGGTTGTAATATAAAAGGGTTTGGAATTGCTAAAGATTTTTTAGAAGACCATTCAGCTAAAGACTTTAATCGTCCTGTTTGGAAAGAACTAGAAAAATTTGC
Organism: uncultured Antarcticibacterium sp.; assembly: GCA_964636585.1. Taxonomy (GTDB): domain Bacteria; phylum Bacteroidota; class Bacteroidia; order Flavobacteriales; family Flavobacteriaceae; genus Gillisia. Next base: position 28,706 of record CAZWSP010000003.1, on the reverse strand, counting down.
GAAAGCAAACAGAAAAACTATAAAAAGAGTATTATTTACTAAATGGGATAGATTCTCAAGAAACTTAAGTGAAGCTCTGAAAGTGATAAAAAAATTTAACGATTGGGGCATAACTCTTAATGCTATGGAACAACCGTTGGATTTATCGGACCCTAATAATAAAATGTTGCTTGCGATGTATTTAGTAATGCCAGAAGTTGAAAATGATAATATTTCATTGAGAACTAAGGATGGAATGTATAGAGCAACAAAAGAAGGGGCTTTTCTTGGCACTCCTCCATATGGCTATAGAAGGGTCCGCTATGGTAAACATGCAAGCATGGAACCAAATAAGGATTCTCAATTCGTAAGTGATATTTTTAACGCGGTATCATTGGGGGTTGAATCGGTTGAAGGAATAAGAAAAGAATTTAGAAAAAAAGGTTATTCAAAATGTAAACAAACATTTTACAATATGCTTAGAAATAGAACCTACGCTGGTATGGTAAAAGTTCCTGAATACAAAAAAGAAGATTCATATTGGATTGATGGATTGCATGACTCAATAATTGATGTAAAAATTTTTAATAAAGTACAAGATGTATTAGAAGGAAGAAACAGAAACGCAAAACTCCCATCTAAAAAAAATGACGCATTACCTCTAAGAGGTTTTTTAGAATGTGAAAATTGTGGTGGTACACTAACTGGCAGTGTATCGAAGGGTAATGGTGGTAAATATGCATACTATCATTGTAAAGGCAATTGTAAAACACGTTTATCCGCTATAACCACAAACAAAATTTTTAAAACTGAGGTTCTTAACAAAATTAAGATGAATAATAACGTATTGAATTTATATTCTGAAATAATTATTGATGTTCAAAAATCCAAACGAGGTGATAAAGGAAGACAAATAGATATTGTAAATAATAAAATGCAAGAAGTAATCAATCTAATTGAAAACACTGAAGATAAACTTGTATCTGATAGCAAGAATGCTGAGAGGTATAATCGAATGCTGAATAGATATGAGTCAACCTTAATGTCACTAAAATACGAATTACAAGAACTTAAAGAAGCTAAAGAATTATCTGTTCAAACTATAAAGAATGCAATCAAAATGATAAAAAAAATACCTCAGTTATTTGAGATAGGAAACTTTGAGCAAAAAGTAAAAATACTTGGTTTATTATTCCCTGAAAAACTGATAATTTCAAAAAATGAATGTCGAACCAAAAAACAAAATATTGTAATAGAGCTTCTTACTAGGATTAACAGGGCTTCACAAAAATTAGACACAAAAAAAGCCATCATTTCTGATGGCTTGTCTAATATGGCTCCCCCTAATATTGTTTTGTCGAACCATTTTAATGAAGAATTAATAAGGTTTGCTACATTATACGATATTAGTAGTAAAATTATTTGAGTTAATTCTGGCAGTAGAAAGGTTTAAATCATGGAAACAACAAATAATGATTTGTGATTTTTTATTTGCCTCAAATTTTATATGAATACATAATTTATGACATACTTTTTTTCATAAAAATGGTTGCGACACCGTATGCATTTCCTTCTATAGTTAAAGGCGACTCATGTGTGATTCTAAACCAACCACCCAACTTACTTGTCCAGATTCCTTTATTTGTGCTATTAGTCAATTGCCTAGCCATATGAGTAGCCTCAGCATCCTTCTCATAAATAACCACTTTTTTAAAGCCATCTTCATACTCCCCGTCTTCACATATTACGAAACTTAACTGAGTAAATATTTCTATTAAAACTCTTGTTGAAAATTCAAAATCAACGTCAAAAGGCCAATCGACTTTTACCCCATCAAATCTAATAGATGGTCTATTTCCATGTGGTAATTTATCCCACCAACAATCTGTAACATGTGCAGCCCAAGCTATGCAATTATAATTAGGACTAGAATCCTCTATCTTAAAAAATTTATCATTCTTTAAACCAGGAAAGACCTTAATTATTTCGTTTCTATTTATTGGACTATCTAACAATTTGGGGGGAATTTATTCTATATGAAATTTATTTTTTGTTCTCTATATAGCTTCACCCACCTTTTACATACGTCCTCAATCGTATAACGTTGTTTCGTACTTACAGACTGCCCTGTAATTATATTTAAAGCCCACACCAAAATACTTGGTTCTCTTTCAATTTCATTAATTATTAGTGGTAACAACGCTTTTTTATTCATTTTAAGCATTTCTACAAAATTATCATCTTCTATTATTTTAGAAATAGAAGATTGAAAAACTGTATTACCCTTCCAAGCGGATACTAATGATTCAAACTTTTCCTGAAAATAAACATCTTCAAATATATCTCTATCAATTTTAAAAACATCAAAATCGACAGATGGTATATTCTTCTCGCCATTAACAACAACATGTTCAATTTTAGTATTATCATTTTGATAATCAACTGGCGGTAAATCTATTATAAAAGGCATAATTTAATTTATTAAGGTTTTAGCTTCATTAGTTAATCCACTACTAAAAATATGATTCTTTTTCTGTCTAAGTTTTTCAAAAATCGGCCATACAACTTCTTCATTATTTTCAATAATATCGTCATATAATACATCAATATCAATTAGGTATGGTATTGAATCTTTAATTGGTTTTTCTAAGGCATGTCCTATATGAATTTTAAAGTTATTTTCCTTATCAAAGGAACTAAACTTTAATTGAAACCCATAAATTGAATGACTATTTTTATCGTCTTTCAAATAAACATTAAAGTACTTCTGAAGGTTTTTTGTGTCACTAGGTAGATTAAATTTATTGACGTACCTTAATGAAACACCTTTTAATTTTTTTAGACTAAATTCTTTTGAAAACAGGTTCCACAGATTTATGATTTTATGAATGAAATCATCCCATCCTTCATATTTTTCATGGGATTGAAAGGTAAACTTTTGATTTGTTATAGTAAAATATTCTTTGCTATTTTTGGACATAATTTGAATTCCTTCTACTTTCTTTTCATCAAGTGATACACTGGTTTCATTATCATTATTATCAATTCTTATGCCCTGAACTATTTGAGGATTAACAATAGGAAAATCATGCTTAAGATTTTCAGAAATTTTTTTTATCAATTCAATATCAAAATTTTCAATCTTTTCGTACCTAAATTGCAGCATAGCCACTATTATCGGTGCATTTTCAAAAAATTCATTTGTAGATTCCATAATCTCAATTAGTATATTACGAATAACAAATTTATAGATTATATATTGTATTTTTATACATTAGTGTATAATTTTAATTATATTTTGGATAACATTAACAAACTTAACGGCAAACTTTCAGCACCTGTATTTAGCAAAAAAGACATTCTACTTTCTTACAGAATGCTTAACCACTATGACGAAATGGGATTGCTAATAGGTAAAAGGGATAATATAAAACAATGGAGAAAGTTTAATGGGTTTGATTATATTTGGATTAATATCATTATTATTTTGCGAGAAATTGGAGTGCCGCTTAAAAAAATCAAGTATTTAAAGACAAAATTATTTGAAGAAGGTCGTAGTGGGAATATTGATAAAGCAAATTTTATCAATCAATCTTTTCAAGAAGAAGTACTTTCATCTATCATAGACAAATATGAATTATATTTACTTGTGTTTTATGATAATAGTTACACTTTTCATGATAGTACATCTCTGAATCAATGGCATAACGGGGTATATAAAAACGAGCCTCACATTAACATTCCCTTATCGAATATAATTAGTGAAGTAATCGACAAGCACAAAGAAATTTAAGTTGCAACACTTTTTCTTCTCCAATCCGAGATTTTATATAAGCGTTTGTTTATCTAAGACCTTCCTAACCTTCATAACAGTCGTGGTAGACTTTCCCGTAATTTCAGCCACGTCACGCACAGTAAGTCCTTTATTTAGCTTCTTAACTATCACTGGGTGACGTTCTAACAATCTTGATGTGGACTGAATTGAACCAATTTTTCTGCCCTTAAATTTACCCTCAGCACGTGCTATCTGAATACCTTCGCTAGTACGCTCCTTTATACGGTTACGCTCCATTTCGGCAATGGACCCCATGACAGATGTCACTATGATAGCAATTGGATTTTTTTCACCATTCACCAATGTTTCAAAGCCTTCTTTAATAGATTTTAGATTAATTCCATTAGCTGTAAATCGCTCAATCGTATTGAGCACATCAATGAGGTTCCTACCAAGTCTATCAATGCTGTCAACCACAATCGTAACGCCATCTTTATCTGGTCCTGTAACCACATCAAATAATTTTGAAGCTTCTGGACGTTCAAGAAAAGGAATATTCCCCTGAACTTTATCTACAAATAAATTTTCAGCTTTAAACTCACCATGTGTTTTGAAGTTAGCTACTTGACGGCTTGAACTCTGTGAAACCGTTGAAATCCTTGAATAGAAATAATACATAATTATTGCTTTATTCAACAAAGATATTGTATTACTTTTAGACTCACAATTATTTTAACACAAAAACCTGGTTTTTACGCACTTACATCGAATTAATGTTGGATTAGTTTATCACTATAGTCTAAAAGTAACACGCCATTTAATCTAACAAAAAAATTAAATATATCCATTATATCATTTGATATATTTTTTTTACATTAGAGTTTAAATTAATTACCATGAACAAATTCAAATTCTTTTCTTTATTAATTATCTTTTCATTATTATCTTGTTCAAATGATGATGACTCAAATAATAATACAATTTCTTTTTCGCAAGCATATTTATCAACTGCTGGCAATTATTCTCAAGGGTTTAATTTTGAATTGTTTTTATTGGACTCAAAAAGAAACGTAGATTTGAATCAGTATCCAGCAATTCTTGGAACTGGCTCGTTACTTTATATAGCTTTTCTGTCTGATAGCAACGACCTACCAGATGCGGGATTGTATTCCGTAATAACAGGTAATTCTACTAATCCTTATGACATCGCATGGTCTTGGTATAAAACAGCTGAAATTGACACGCATGAAACTAATGATACTTTTGTAATAACAGATGGCACACTTGAAATATCATATCAAAATAACCACATGATTTTTAATTACGACATAAATTTAATATCAACTGATACCGAAGACACAAAGCATATAAGCGGAGTTTATAATCAGCAAATTGTAATTACTGATAAGCAATTATATTAAAATTCCCTTTAACAACTATTTTTCATATAGATAATGGTTACTTATCATAAACATCACCATTTTTTAACTTTTTGTTATCCAGAACTAAAATGTTTCGGAGCTTTCAGTGCTGATGGCAACAGCGTGTATGTTTACGCTGATGTTAACGATGCCAATTGCGAAATAGCTTCATAATTTAGAATGATACTCAATCAAGTATCTGACAACCTCTGAGGCGTTAGAACCGAATCGATTCGCTGTTGCTAATAGGTTCAATTTGTCTTTCAATTTCGCAGAGATGCGAATGTTGAGAATCTCGGTGTTGGGAGTGGTTGGAATACGTGACATAATTTGTGTTTTATAATAAATAGTCTCAATTCAATATAAAATGTTTTTTCAATTAATATAAGCTTAAAAAAAGGCGTTTAATGACTCCTTATTGTTATAAGACTCTCCTAGACTCTCCAGTTAACCACTGTATGGACACTCATTAAAGTGGCGTATTTGAGCTGTTAAGTGCATATAAGGTCAAACCTCTTGATGTTGTTTCTTAAATATTTTATTTTTCAACGATAGACACTGATGTGTATTGAGTTTGCAGACACAACTGTGTATCATAAAATGAAGTGGAGACCTCCCTATGCAGCCCCCTCCTTCGTAACCCGCCTTATATACCCCCCCTGGGACCTACTCAGAAGTGAGGTCGATTATGTGTCTGATTTTTTGCAAATTTTTTTTTTGGGAATTTTTTCAGCTTTTTTTTGAATCGATGAATACAAATTTATGCTAAAGCACCAACCAACAGAATTTTACTTTAGATAAAAATAAGAGCAAATACTAGAGTCTTTTTATGAACTTTGTTGTTTTACGTGATAGTTATTATTAAAGATATATGAATGTATTTTGTTGCATTGTATATTATAAATATGAACTCATGAAAATAAAAATTAACTCAAAACAATTCCAGTTACTAACATCAAATTTTCACATCATTGAAGGAAATGGTTTAAGTGAGAATGGTAAAAATATCATCAAAGAATCAAGGTTAACAGAATATGTTGTCCGCATATATATTCATGGAATGCTGGCGGAGATTAGAATTGGAGCTTATTCATCAGTAAGTGCCATATCAATTGCAAGACATATGTTTACCAAAGCAATTATTACAGGTCATGTAACTACGATATAAATTGATAAAATAACTATTCACAAGGGTTTATTAATTTAATTTTGATTGGATTATTGATAAATCTAACAGTATCAATATTTATTTTGGTCATGTTATACTTTATAGAACTTATTAATTTCCACCATTAATTGTCTCCATTATTTCTCTAAAACTATTCAGTCCAGACTCAATGTTTTCAATAATTTCATTGGCTAAAATGTCTGGGTCTGGTAGATTATCTAAATCCGTTAAACTCTTGTCTTTTAACCAGAAAATATCTAAGCTCGTTTTGTCTCTAGCAACAATTTCTTCATAAGTATATTTTCTCCAACGCCCATCTTCATTCTCTTCGCTCCAAGTTTCTTTACGTTTGTTAATGTTGCTCGTATTATATAATTCAACAAATTCTGATAAATTATCTTGTCGCATTGGGTTCTTCTTGGGTGTATGGTGAACATTAGTTCTGTAATCATAAAACCAAATATCTTTTGTCCAAGCTTCTTTACTTGCAGGTTTATTATTGAAAAATAAAACATTTGCTTTTACACCTTGTGCATAAAAAATCCCTGTTGGTAGTCTTAATATGGTATGTAAATCTGCTGTTTTTAACAATTGTTTTCTAACTTCTTCACCAGCACCTCCTTCAAACAAAATATTATCAGGAAGGACTACTGCCGCTTCCCCTGTAATTTTTAATTGTGTTTTTATATGTTGTAAAAAGTTTAATTGTTTGTTGGATGTCGTTTCCCAAAAGTCTTGACGGTTATAGCTTAAATCTTCCTTTTCAATTTCACCAGCTTCATTGGTAAAAGTCATACTGCTTTTTTTGCCAAAAGGGGGATTAGCCAATACATAATCATATCTAGTACCATCATCAGCAATTAAAGCATCATTAGGATTTATAAACGATTCCCCATCTATCTCTCCAATGTTATGCAAATACATATTCATTAAACACATTCTACGTGTATTTGCTACAATCTCGTTCCCAAAAAAGGTTTTATTTTTTAAAAATTCTTTTTCTTCTCGGTCTAATTTGTTGTTATCCACAATCCAATCATAAGCTGCTAAAAAGAAACCTCCAGTTCCGCATGCTGGGTCCGAGATGGTTTTCAATGGTTTAGGTTGTACACATGCAACCATAGTCTTTATTAAAGCTCTAGGGGTAAAATACTGACCCGCACCACTTTTAGTGTCTTCTGCGTTCTTCTCTAAAAGACCTTCGTAGATTTTGCCTTTAATATCAGCACCCATCATAGACCAATCTTCTTTGTCTATTAAATTGATGACTTTTAATAATTTTGCTGGGTCTTGTATTTTGTTCTGACTTTTAGTGAAAATTTGCCCCAATGTTCCTTTTTCTGTGGAAAGGGTACGTAATAATTGACTGTAAAAAGATTCCAATTCTGCCCCACGTTTGCTAGATAATGTTTCCCAGTTGCAAATTTCACTATCTGGAATTTCGTTACCTTCTACGTCTTTTAGTTTCGGAAAAACTAACCCTTTGTTATAAGGTGGTTTGTTAAGTTCATCTGCCATTTTTAAGAATAGCAAATAAGTTATTTGTTCTAAATAATCACCATAGCCAACGCCATCATCACGTAGTACATTGGCAAGGTTCCATATTTTTGATATGATAGTTGAATCTGTCATTCTTTAGTATTTTCTTTTCTTATATTATTAGCTATATTTTAAATTCTGATGCAAGCTATTTAGATTTTTTATTATCAATTCTTTCAGCTGCACGAGATAAAAGATACCACCATTCTTCATTGTTTATTTCTTCTCTGAAAATTCTAACGGCACCAGCACTTACTAAAATTCTTCTCAATCCATCTTCATCATTATCCCAACCTCCAAGATATTTTTTTAAAGTCTTGAAACTTCTATCCGTAAATTTTTTATGCTCTAAAAAGTGTTTTGCAGACCTTATGACCATTAATTCTGCTTTAGACATTTCTCTTTGTCTTGCACCAAGAATATAACTAATAAGCCCTGTTATGATGGCGGGTATAGTTGCAATTAATATTGTTTCCCAAAAATTCATGATTTTTTATTTTTTTCTGTTCTTATTTTCTCTAATAAAACACTAGCAGGTTCGTAATCTTTATGCTGTTTACATTTGGTTATTTCGTTTTCACTTAAAAATGTACCTTCAAAAGCTTTTTTAAGAATGCTTTGGCGTAGAGCGATTGCTTTTTGCAAACTTTCTTTAATGCTTTCTTCCACTTTATCACATACGGATAAACGGCTTTCAATCTCTTGGACGATTTGGTGTTGTTGCTTTTTATTAGTGTATGGAATTTCTAATTTTAAAAACACCTTTTGAGTTAAATTTAAACCGCTATCGCTACTCCCTGATTTCATGACTTCGATTTCACTTAAAATTTCAGGTGAATTCATGGCGTATTCAAAGTATTCTCCGTCTACTAATTCTTCATTTAACTCGAGACGATAAACTTTATCACAATTGATGAGTTTTGGTCTTGTTTTTCTAACTAAACAACAAATACCTACTCTTACTCTTGGACCAGCACGAGTAATAAGAATATCACCTTTCTTAATTTCATGGTGTTTTCTTGGTTCTAGGTTGTCGGGTAAAATTTTATTTTCAAATTCTACAAATTTACCTGACTGAATTGCTGAAGTTTTAATAACAGCCCATTGCATTGAATCCGTAGAATTTTGATTAATACATTTAGGACTCCAACCCTGACTCAAATGGTCTACTAATTTTGAAATTTCAATTTTCCCTTTTTTTGGAAAACTTGAGGACAATACCGCTTGCCTATAAATAACCAATTGGTTTTGTGCTTTTTTAAGGTCTTCAAGACCGCTATCTAAACTGCTAAAAAGTTCTTCTATTTTTTGTAATATGGCTCTTTGTTCTACTAAAGGTGGTAATAGAAATTTCTTTTTTGCAAAAACAGAAATCCAATATCTTTTATGTGTATCACTTCTAACTTGGTTTACTTGCATAGCGTAATATACAAGAGGCATATTAACCAGTTTACTTGTTGGCACAAGTATTTTCATTGCAGACGATTTTACCTTAAATTTAAAATTCACATACTGTGTAGCAGTAGTAAAATCATCAAAAATTATGGTTGGTAAATTATCGAAAATACCATCAGTTTCGTTTGTGTAACCTTTTATAAAAGATTTACCAGCAGTTAAAACTGGAGTATCATAACTATCATTGTAATTGGTGCTTTGCACTATGTATTTTGTAGGTTGTACATAATCTAGTAAATCTTCGAAACAACATTCTGTCCAATCTTCTCTCATACTAAACAATCTTCTTCATTTTTTTATTCAAACTAAACTCATAACCAAATGGTTTTTTATGAGTATTTGCTATTTGGCAAATTTCAGCCCAATTTTTAGCGAGTGCTTGAGTCATTCCCCAAACACTTAATCCATTCTTTTTGCTCGTACCTTTTAAAAAAAAGATGCCTATGTTATTTTTTTGAAATAATTCTAGCTCGTCTTTTCTTTTGGAGATATTTACATCTTGGGTAATAATACAGTTACCTTGTTTTCCTATTTCAGGAATCCAATCTACGTCTTTACTACCATGACCAAATGCGTCTGGTAAAAATTTAACTTCAATCTTTTGTTTGGTTTTTAAGCCTTCAGGAAATTGGATGATATTAAATCCTTTAGCTAAATGAGGTGGCATATTTTCGTCAAAGTAAATAATCATGCAGCACGACAAAATTCTAATGCGTGATTAACTTCTTCTTCCGATAGCTGATAAACATACGCTATATAATTAACTGGGTCGCCAGCTTTAAAATGATTTTGAATGACTTCTGGTTCTATATTTTTACCGTCAATTAGAGCGTGGCCAAATCTTCTGTTAGGGTCGACTAAAATGGATTTGTCTTTACCCATTGGCCAGAAACGTGAAGCTAAGTTATCTTTATCAAATTCTAGATTAATAAAAAACAATTGGATTATTTCTAAATTGAATTGCTTAGTACCATTTAATTCAATGATACCATTTTTAGTTTTTAAATATATTAGCTTACCGTCACAATGAATGCCAGATAACACCTCTTTTAACGCAAAAGGGAACGCAGTTCCATACATTTGTGATAACTCAGAATGTGCTTTTAATACGTTTTTAGGAGGCACTCCCGCTTCCGAGAATCGCATCATAATATAGAACTCGATGAATGTATGAAAACTCACTGCTCTAGTTCCTTGCATTTGCCAAGAATATTGAGCGTCATACTCTTTTCCAAGCTTCCCATCCCAATATTTATTCATCCAAATATAAACCTTTCTATACGGAACACGAAGTATCTGGGCAATTTCACTTGCCGTATAAATACCTAGTCCTAATTTTGGTTTATTTTCGAAGTTCATATGATTGTAGTATTATTCAAATCTACGGGTTTTTATTGTTCAATTGTACAATTTAACATTAAGCCGCTAATACTTCATTAAGTTCATCAATAATCTCGTTCATTTTGTTGCCAAATAATTGGTGCATTTTCCCTTTTCCACCTTTTGCATCAAATGGCGTATAATCTAAATCGTCTATTTCTATATGGTAACTGCTAACCACATGGTCCTTTATCATTCGTAGCCAATCTAATTGCTCAGGCGTAAAGCGGTTGTGTTGTCCTGTATGCTGTTTAAAAATCCATTTGTTGAAGTTAGTTTCAATGGTGCTGTCGTAGGCTTTTAATTCACTGTCAATGCCACAAGCTCTTCTAATTAAGGATACCAAAGCGGTTAACTCGTCCTTTGGTTGTTTACTTTTAAGCTCATCCAATGCAGAGTATGCTTCCCAAACGTAATCTGGTGCTAATAATGGTTTTTCTAATTGCAGCTTTTCCATAACCTCTTTTATCATTTTAAATGTGATATTTCTGCGATTATAAGGTTGATTATAGAAAATACTTAATGCTTTAATTTCATCTTTGTTTGCCTCCAAATACTCGGAAAAATCTTTTACTATTTGAGTTGCTTTAACAACCGAAGTTGTATCCCATTCGCTTCTAGTTACTGTATCAATATTTATACTATCTATAATTTGTTCGTGTTGTTTACGTACATTTTCAAGATATTTGTTTAATTCTCCATTAAATGTTGTAGCTGCTATTTTAATTAAATCGTTCTGTGCTTTCTTTTTGGCTTCTTCTATTAACTCAATGGTTCGTTCCTGTACAGGGATTTTATCAATTTCAACTTGTGCTTTTGCTTCGATTTCGTCTTGGTCAAAAGCCGTAATTAACTCTTTTGTAATTTGTTTTAAATTTTTACCCCCAGAAAACTCCAAAAGTCTATCTTTTTCTTTCTCCGTTATTTGTTTTTCTAAACGAATTAAACGGTTAGATAAAGACAAAAATAAATCTTCGTCTGCCACCCCAATTGTTACCGCCCCCAATAAATCTTTCATAGGAACTGTAGGTTTACGTTCTAAAGGTCTGCTATCTGTCTTTTTAGATTTGATTGCACCTACAGCATCCACAATAACGAAATGTGTTTTGGTTTTTGCGGTTTTTGTTACTAATTGTAAAGTATCACTATTAATAGTTCGGGTACCACGACCTTTCATTTGTTCAAAATAGTTGACACTTTTAACGTCACGCATAAATAAAAGAACTTCCAATGGTTTTACGTCTGTACCAGTTGCAATCATATCCACCGTGACCGCAATTCTTGGATAATATGAATTTCTAAAACGGTTTAAAACAGATTTTGGGTCTTCTTCAATTTTGTAGGTTACTTTTTTACAGAAGTCGTTGCCTTCATCAAATTCTTCACGGATGATTTTTATAATATCGTCTGCATGACTATCTGTTTTTGCAAATACTAAAGTTTTTGGCACTTCGTACTCACCATTTTCATCCACTCGTTTTGGAAAAATAGTCGTTTTTAAAGCTCGTTTATATTCCCGAATAATATTTCGAATTTGACTTGGATTAACTACTTTCTTATCTAAATCGTTACGTCTGTATTCGGTATCTTCATCCTCTTGTTGCCAGCGTTTTGCTCTTGTTAGTTTATCTCTTCTATCTACAAACCAGCCAGATTCTATTATTGCACCATTTTGTGAAATGTCGGTTTCAATGTTGTAAACGTCATATGGTACATTTACGCCATCTGTAACCGATTCTTCATAGGTATATTGACTAACTACATTTTCATTAAAAAAGCCAAAGGTTCTTTTGTCTGGTGTGGCAGTTAATCCTATTAGGAACGCATCAAAATAATCTAATACTTGTTTCCATAAATTGTAAATAGAACGGTGGCACTCGTCAATTACAATAAAATCAAATTGTTCAATCGGTACATTTGGCGTGTACTCCACTGGAACAGCTTGTTTTTTATTTGTTTGCTTTTGCATCCATGTACTTTCATTCGGATTTTCTTCTTCTGCACTTTCATCTAATTCTTCGCCTTTTAGAATAGCGTAGAGGCGTTGTATTGTTGAAATACAAACTTGACTATCTGAAGAAATGTAACTTGATGACAAACGCTGTACGTTGTATAATTCTGTAAATTTTCGATTATCATCATTTGGCTGAAAAGTCATAAATTCTTGTTCTGCCTGTTCACCCAAGTTTTTGGTGTCCACCAAAAATAAAATACGTTTTGCGTCTGCATGTTTTAATAAGCGATAAACAAACGTGGCAGCTGTAAAAGTTTTTCCAGCACCAGTTGCCATTTGAATTAAAGCTTTTGGTCTATTCTTTTTGAATGAATGTTCTAAATTATTAACTGCTACAATTTGAGCTGGACGTAATCCTGTTGAATCCAAAACAGGAATTGATAAAAGTCTTTCTCTTAAACTTTTTCCTTTTTTCAACCATGCAGAAATGGTTTCGGGTTTATGAAAACTAAAAACATTTCTACCTCTTGGTTTTGGGTCTCGGTAATCTGTAAACCGTGTAATTGTTCCTGTGCTTTCATAAACGAAAGGCAAGGGGTCATTATTTAAGTATTTTAATTTTGCGTTGGCATAGTTTGAAGATTGTTCTTCAACAACTGTCAATCGGTGTCCTTCATCTTCACGCTTCGCTTCTATAATTCCTACTGGCTTTCTATCAACAAACAGCACATAATCGGCTGGACCAACATTAGTTTGATATTCACGAACTGCAATGCCTTTGTTTGCAGATAAGTCTATTTGACTTTTAGACTGAACTAACCATCCAGATTCTCGTAACATAATATCTATTTTGTCACGAGCTATTTGCTCAGGATTTTGGTTTATTTCTTCAGGCATATATACTCTAATAATTTTCTGACACTAAAGTAAATATTTTTAGGTTGATTGCATGAATGATTTTTACATTTTATTAGTTTGTGTAAATTAATGCTGTTTTTGTGACTCTTTTACAATGTTGGTCTTTTATAAGTTACTTAGCGCATTTTTCGTATTCGGAGCATTTGTTTTTAAACTAAAACAAATAGTTTTCATTAAATTTTGCGAAGGATAATATTTAAATGCAAAAACAAAAAACGGTTAAAGTGAACCACTAAAAAACTCATTTTAGCCTAGGTTATAAAGGTATGCAATAATTATTGCTTTGCTCACTTTAATGCGCTTTGGTTGGCTCACATTGACCTTTCCAACCTAACTTTCAAACAGTTTATTTTTAGTTTGTGCATTAATTATATCCATTTATATCATGACTTATTTACCAATCACTGTAATCAGTTAAATTAATTTGTTCACCATCATATTCTCGTTTAACTATTTTTACAACACCAAGTCCTGTCGGGTGAAATTTAAATGTATATTGATACTCTCTACCAAAAACATCTAAACAATTCTCAGGAATTTCAGATAATTTAGCCTTCCAAACATTAAATTTTTCTTTTTCTTGCTTATTTAAATAAAAAGTCATTTTAGTATTTTTAAAAAGTAGTTTTTTATGTTGGTAAGTTAAAATAGCTCGTATTCCTTTAGGTCAAACCCATAATCTTTGAATATAAACATTGTTAAAGTGAAGCACTCAAAAACTCTTTTAAGCCTAAGCTATTAAAAGGATTTGTAATAATTATTGCTATGCTCAATTTTATCCGCTCTGGGTGGTATACTATGCCCGCCCTATCCACTTTGTAGTTAACTATCTCATATTAATTTTTTATAGTCTTTTATAATAATCCCATTCATTAAATTCTTCAAACCCATCCTCTATAATATCGTATTGCCTCATTCTCATTTCATTATCAGAATCAAACTCAATATAATAGTGAACATCATATAATTCACCAGCAATATCCAATTTTAGTGCGATTCTATTTTTTTCTACATACATCCACTCTGTTACTATAATTACTATTTCATCATTATAAGATTCGTATTTATCTCCATTATAGAATTCATAATCATAATATACAAAAACACCATTTTCTTTAAATTTAATTTGATTCAAGATGTCATTCATATCATAAGATTCCGAATCCCCAAAATCCAAGTCTACATATTTATAATGTCCCCAAGTTCCAATTAAATTGCTTCTCAAATTAGAGATATCATCATCACTTTTACTACAAGAAGTTAAACTCAACACCATAACAAATAAAAATATTCCAATCTTTTTCATAAATTTTATTTTAAAAATTAATTCATTAACCGCAAAAAACCTTAACGATTCTCACATTAGTTTTTAACCAGTTTCTTACTTATGAAACCGCCTTCAATATAAATTTTAATAATGTAAATACCCGTAGATAAATTATCAGTATGGATTGATTTAAAATCAGAATTTATAACATTAAGTTTTTTTCCTATTGATGAATATATTTCAACTTTATTTATTGGGTTATCTGATTCGATTGATAAGATATCTGCTACTGGGTTGGGATATATTTTAATGGATTGTGTTATTGGTATATCCTTATCACTCAAAGTGCTTCCGCAATCATCAAAAATCAAAGCATTTGTATTATAAGCCCCATAGGCTTGAAAAATTGTTCTCCCTACATTTTCAGATTCCCCTTCAATTTTAATCCAAATTTCAAAAGTTAAATCATATTCTGGTATATTGATATTGCAATTACCTCTATCATCAATTCCATCAAAATAAACCGCATTCGAAAACATGCCCGTTTGAAATGAAACTCCATTGTATAGGTCTCCGCTCAAACCATTAGCCGAATTAACAAATTGACTCCCAGATGATTCATCAAAATGCCATAGACCAAGAGTATTTCCATCAACAATCAGTGGTGAATTGGATTGATAATTTGCCAATATTTCAGAGTCACTTCTAACAGTATTAGAAACTCTAAACTCATCAATCCAGCCTCTGTAAAAGCTTGTCCAAGTGGTAAAAAAGTCTACTCCAAGATATAATTGCGAATAATTATAATTAAGATTATCAAAATTTCCTGAAGCCACTAAATTTCCATCTAAAAATATCTTACCAGATAAATCTGATGCTTTTGTGAATGCTAAATAATGCCAAGTGTCCGAACTAACTTCCATTTCCAAATGATTTCCATTCGTGTCTCGTAAAAAAAATAAAGCTATCTTTTTGCATTTAGTATTTTCATTATGTAATATTTCAATTTCTGATTCATTCAAGCCTCTGTTATATATCCTAATATCATCTAATTTTCCTTGAAAATTAGTAGAGACACCTCCAATTGCATTGCCAATTGTTGTCGCTAAATTTTGATTATTTATTGGAGCTAATACATTATTTAAATTGCCTTGGGAGTATTCAGATTGCGGAACTAAAACATTATCAATGTATATTTTAAATTGAGTTGCGTTAATTAAACCAGGAGTAGCATTAAATGTTACAACAAAAGAATGCCAAATGTCGTCTGAATAGTTTTGATTATTAGTGATAGACCACATACTTGAACAGTCTTGATATTCAGAACCCCAAACTGCTTGATTAGTGGTTCCAATTGTAAACCTTAGCCCTCCAGGCCCATTACAAGGATTGCTTGAGGAATAAATGGTTCCCTCAGCATTCTCCGAGGCACTTGATTTTTGAAACCAGCCAGTCACTGAATATGTTAACACATCGGTCAAACTAATTGTAGGTATTGTAATATTATCAGTCGAATTTGAAAATAAATAAGCAGAATTTGAAGTTCCAAACCTATTTGTTGTTAATATTGCCCCATTAACAACTCCGTTGTTTCCATTTGCACTAAAGTCATTAGCATTACCAGTGAAAGGATAATAACCTATTAGTCCATTCGTTGGAATTTGAGAAAAAATATTTACAGCATATATGAATAATCCGATAATTAAATAATTCTTCATGATTGTTAGTTTGAACTTGTTAGATAATCAATTATTATTGCTAAAAAGGCAAAGAGGCTGCCAATGAACGAGGTAGCCTCTTTTAAATCCTCCCTACAAGAATTAATTAATAGCAATATAAAAATAGACTAGCTTTTTCAAAAAAAATGAATGAATTAGTATTGGTTATAATAAAGGAAATTCTCGTAGAGAATTCTAACTTAATCGTCTAAACCTATAAGTTCAAATTGTAATGTCACTTTTGTTCCTTTTCCCTCTTCTGAGTTAATTTTGAATGAATTGTTGCTAAAATTATTTAAGAGTTTCAAACGCTCCATGACAAGTTTTAACCCTTTTGATTCATGTAATTGACCTGAATTTGTGTGACTCATTCCTTTTCCATTATCTTCTATAATACACATAAGCAATTCATTTACAATATAGAATTTAATTGAAACCTTTGGATTTGTATGGTTTTTATTAAACGCATGCACAAATGCATTTTCAACAAAAGGTTGAATAATCATTGGTGGGATTTCTATGCTATTTGCTTCCAATCCGTCATAATCAATTTTTGTGTTCACCTTATTATTAAAACGCATATTTTCTAGGACGATGTATGATTTTAAATAACTAATCTCTTCAGCCAAGAGTATCAAGTGTTTGGAAGAATTCTCTAAGGTCGTTCTTATAAGTTTTGCGAACTCACTTAAGTACATAAGTGCATTGTCAATGTCATTATCAATGATATAGTTTTGAATACTATTCATGGCATTGAAAGTGAAATGAGGATTCATTTGAGATTGTAAAGCCTCTAGTTTGGTTTCCACTAACCGCTGTTGAATCTTGGCTTTCTGTTGTTCTCTTTTTTTAATGTATTTGATGCGGTTTTTGTAAGCAATAAAACCTGAAATCAATAAAACTAATAGTAATAGAGAAATAAACCACCATGTTTTCCAAAAAGGTGGTAAAATTGTAATAGTGACTAATTTAGAAAGCGATATTGAACCAGTATTCAAGTCTTTTATCTTAATATTCACGTTATACTTGCCTATAGGTAAATAAGGTATAAATATGTTTTGTTTATTGCTGTAGATGCTCCATACGGGGTCTAACCCTTCTATTTGATAACTATATCTCAATTTGTTTGGATATGGATAATCGGAGGTCTTAAAAGATAAATTTAGGGTGTTTTGCCAATATTTATAAGTTAATTTCTTTTTATCGCAATTAAACCAAGTATATGTCTTTGTAGAGTCTTTTTGGTAATTTACATTGACATTGGTTAAGTTAGTGGATGGATTGATTTTTTTAGGGTTTAATATTTTCTCTAAATCAATTTTATAATAGCCTGATTGCGTTCCAACATATATAGTATCTTTAATGATTTTGCTGGTAGTAAAATCATTTATTTTTAGACCTTGTGCAGCATCAATTAAACGGATACTACCGTTTTGAAATATGTTTAGCCCTTTTTCAGTGCCTATAAAAAATCCATCTTTATAGTTCTCTAATAGAGTTATAGAATTTCCAACAATCTCATCTCTTTTTATATGGGTTAAAACTTTATAATTCGTTGCCATATCTAATAAAAAAACATCACCAGAATTTGTGGAAACTAATAATGTTTTTGAATTATTATCTACGGAAATATTATTAATATCCCTAACACGAAATATGTTTTTTAATGCTAACGATTCGTACACCTTATCTTTAAAGATATGTAAGCCGCTTTTAGACGAAGAAACAATAACTAGGTCTTTATATTTAACCATTTCAGTAATGTAAACGGGATTGTTTTTATTTTTTGGTGAAAAAGGGATAAACTTGGCAATACTGTCCATATCATTCGATTTAGGTTTATTTAATACATCAAGGAGAAGAGTGGTAGCTTCAAACTTATGCGCAATTAACATGTCAGAACCTAAAAACAAAAATTTATAAGGTGAATAATATAAAAATTGCATGATATCACCTTGTATATTAAGTTTAAATAATCCAAAACTACTGCTAACCCAAATTGCATTTTCATAAATATCAAGGTGATAAAACTCAAGGTTTTTAATAGAATTATATAAAGAATTATAATTTTCATTTATAGGTAGATAAGGAAGTACTTTTTTGCGTTCCTGAGTAAAAAAATTAAAAAAGATTTCTGTTTTTTGATTCTTTATTAATTTGTTATTAGACTTTATAGCGAGTCCTTTTTCATGAAGAATGTAGAGGTCAGAGTTTTTTTCTTTAAATTCAATAATTCCAGAAATATCATTAAAAAAAGAGATAGTTCTGGATAAGCTTAATTGATATAGACCTTTATCTTGTGTCCCTACATACAAAAAATCGAAATCCATATCATAAAAAAGAGTTCTAACTTTATCGCTTTTTATGCCGAATAATTTTGTAACATTTACTAATGAACTATCTGCAATTTTAAATAAGCCGCCATCATTTTTGTGGACTCCCCAAGCTGCACAATAAATGGTATTATTAGAATCCTTTGCGAAATCCCAAATTATAGAATTACCAAAAGAAATATCTTCATCTTTAGACTCTATAAAATTTGATGTTTTGAATTTAATGAGTGAATTCCTATTGTCACCAATTTTAAGTCCAGCACTTCCATAATATAAGTCCCCATTATTTTTATATAAGGAAAAGATTGATGAAGTTCCTAAAGAAGAGTCAGATTTAAAAGTGTTTCTTATTTTAGTAAGTGTTAAATCTTCAGTATTTAGATTATAAATGCCATGAGTGTAAACCCCAATATAAATTTCACCTTTAAAGGCAAAATAATCCATTACCTGAAATCGTTCCTGTTCTGTTTCTAATCCAACAACAGAATAATCTTTTAGATTTAAAATAAACAGTCCTTTTTCTGTCCCAATAAGCAGATAGTTGTTGTGTATAAAAAGTTTTCTAACAAAGCTGTTTTTTAATAGTTCATGATGGTTTTGGGCTGTAAATTCTTTACCATCAAATTTTGAAATACCACCACCAAAAGTTGCAAACCACAAATTACCTTCAGCGTCTTCAACAATATCCCAAACTGAATTATTTGAAAGTCCATTATCTGTACTATAATTAGTTATAGCTCCACCTTCAATTTTAGCTAATCCGTTATGTGTCCCTACCCACAAGATTCCTCTGGAATCTTTGTAAATACATTCAATTTGATTATTAGGTAGACCATCTGTCATTGAAATATTAGTCGATGGATAATTTTGTCCGCTTAAAAACTGAACAAAAAATAGTATTATAAAAAGTTTCAGTTTATTTTTTATGAATGATAGCATTTAAGAAATTTTCTTTTTTTCTAACTGAAACAG
The DNA here is from genome assembly GCA_964636585.1 of uncultured Antarcticibacterium sp. GTDB lineage: Bacteria > Bacteroidota > Bacteroidia > Flavobacteriales > Flavobacteriaceae > Gillisia. The sequence continues at coordinate 8,827 of CAZWSP010000003.1, read as the reverse complement.
GAATCTTTTCTCCATTAGCGAGAATGACATGAAACTCTCCAGCTTTATCAAACTTAGCAACGTAATTTAAATTAACTAAATAGGATTTATGAACCCTAAAAAATAACTGGTTATTTATAAGCTCTTCAATATGCTTTAATGTCTTCGATAACAAAAACTCTTTGCCATCAAGGCACTTAACTTTGCAATAATTACTATCTGATTGACAATAAATGATGTTACTCATTTTCTGTAGTTCATAACCATTTTGTGTTGGCAATGCAATTTTATTAAAAATATTATCCTGAGAGCTTAAATTCTCAAGCAACATTGAGATACGTTCTTGACGTTTTAGATTTTCATTTTTGCTTTCAAAACGTTTAATTGTCGAAAGCAAGTCAATATGATTAACAGGTTTTAGTAAGTAATCAAAGGCAGAGTGCCGAATAGCATCTATAGCATAATTTTTATGGGCGGTTGTAAATACAACTTCAAAATTTATGGTTTCAAATTTTTTGAACAATTCAAAACCATTTTCCGTTGGCATTTGGATGTCTAAAAAAACAATGCCTGGGTTATAACGTCTTATAGCAATAATACCCTCCTTTATAGAATCACATTTTTCTAATACAACAATTCTTTTATTAAAATAACGAAGTATTAATTTTTGAAGAAAATCTCTTGCATTTTGTTCGTCATCAATGATAATTGCTGTAGTCATATTTAAATCTAACTTAATTATCTAAGGTAGAAAAATATGATTAGTTATCGTATGGTTTTTTTTAGTTATCGTTAACAAAGTGAATAGGACGGATAATAAGAACCACTAAAAATGGTTAATTTGAACCATCTTATGTTTGAAATTATTAGATTGTTAAGTGACTTATTGGTAGTTTTGCTATGCTCACTTTTATCCGCTGTAGGTGGTATACTATGCCCTCACTATCTAATCTTATCCTGCAGTTCATCAAATTTTGCTCTCATTGTTGGATTACCATAGGTTAATTTTTTTATGGTTAAATCCTCAGCTTTATTATTGGCCAATCTTAAGTTGTTTTTTGAAGACAGCAATGCATCTTTTGTTTTTTGAAGATGTGTAATAGTTTTATCAATTTCATCAATAGCGGTTTTAAACTTCCGACTTGCTAAATCATAATTCCTAGCAAATCCTTCTTTAAAGGTGTTAATATTATCCTCAAAATTAGTGATATCAATGTTTTGATTTCGAATTAAACTTAATTCCGCTTTGTATTTCATTGAATTCAAAGCTGCATTACGAAGTAGTGTGATAACGGTAATGAAAAATTGAGGACGTATGACGTACATCTTTCCAAACTTGTGAGACACATCAACGATTCCAGTATTATAGAATTCGTTTTCCGATTCCAAAAGTGATACAAGAACGGCATATTCACAGTTCTTTTCTTTACGGTCCTTATCAAGTTTTGCAAAGAAATCCTCGTTTCTTTTTTTAGAGGCAGTTTCATCATTCTCGTTCTTCATTTCAAACATAATTGAAATGATTTCATTACCTGAATCATCAGTTTCCTTATAAATATAATCACCTTTACTTCCACCTTTTGAATCATTATCTTTTTCAAAGTATGCAGTTGGGAAAGCTGTTGCTCGAAGTTTATTGAATTCAGTTTCACAATGTATTTCCAATGTTTCACCAACCATTTTTGTTGAAAGTTTCTGCTTAAAGTCTTTTAACCTAGCAATTTCATCATCTTTCATTTTAATGGTTTCATCTTTTACAACAAGTTTATTTGCAAACTGTTCTTTAATAGATGTTTCAATAAGCTGTTTTTCAGTTTCTTTAATTTTTAATTCATTGGCCAGACTGTCACGTTCTTTCTCTATTTGCTTAATTGCTTCAGATATTCCTAGTTTTTTTTCGGTCTCTGCATTTTTAACTTGTGATTTCATGTTAGAGATTTCCAATTCTTTTTCAGCTAGTTTTGTAGCAAGTTGGGTGCTGTTTTCAGCTTTTAATGCGTTCAGCTCAGTATCTTTTTTTGCCAGTTCTTGTTGCAATTCATTTCTTAGGTTAGCTTCTGCAAGCTTTATGGCACTTTGTTTTTCATTTTCAGCGAGAGTCAGTCGTGTTTGTAACTCTTCTTCAAATTGATGGTCACGAACTTGTTTAAGAATATCAGCAAAACCAGCTTCGTCAACTTTAAAAGCTTTTTTGCAATTTGGACAAATAATTTCGTTCATTTTCTGGCTGTTTTAAAATTTATATTAATGAAACGTAGCTATGAATTTAAATTTTTTCAATAGCCATGAGAATTAAACGACATAAGTATATTGGATATTATGTGTTTTGAAACCTAAAGGTAGGTTTAATCTTTTTTGCATCAATTTATGGCATTATTAAAAGCTAACAGCTCCTTAAAAAGAGGTTATTTACATTTTTTTATATTTTCTAGTGTCTTGTGCAACGGTTACCATTGTTAGCTAACGTTTTTTAGTTCGTTTAAACTTTTTATATTTTTTCCATTTCCATCGAATGGATATTCTTTGCTCGGGTTTTGATTAATAAAATTAAATTCTTTTGATTTCAATTTTTCGTTCATATGTTCATCACTAAATGAGTAGCCAGAAATGAATAAGTTCTCTGATTTATTGATTACCTCTCCGAAATTTTGAAATAATTGTTTGAACAAAAAGTCATTGTCAATTGTGTCCAGTTTTCTTGTTCCTGTAATAAACTTAGGAACTATATCTGGATTATAATCTTGAAGTACTTCTTTAGTCTTTGGATTTATTCTAATCGAATTGTGTTTGGTATAGTAGTTTGTTGTCATATAATAGTCATATTCACCTGTTGGTTGTAACCACATACTACCATTATTTTCATAATGTCTGAATTGAAAAAAGTCTAAACTTCCGTGAAGTTTATGGATTTTAATTTTTTCGTTGAAAGCGTTATTGAAGTACGGAACAGATAAATCGTTGTGACTTATTGGTGAATCTTCAGTGTTAAAACCTTTAGAGTATTTCAATCCATTTAGTTCCAAAACTCTTTCCAATAATAAGTCGTGATTTAAAGTAAAGATGTCTACATTTTCAAATTGAGAGATATAGTCTATAAATCCTTGATAAATTTCTTTCAGTTCAGCATCGTCTTTTGGTATTACCGAAAGAATATCGCCAATTAAATAGTTTAGAATATCACTTACCTTTTGAAATTGCTTGTGGTCGAATGCAAACAAATAACTTTTATAGTATTCTTTGTTTTTCTTCTCAAGAAAAAAAGGTTTATCAATCAGAAGTGATTTTTTTGCTGTTTCAAATAGTCCCTCAACCCAATCAGAGTTTGTGAAATTGTCAATTATGAATTGATAGAAATCTTCGTAATAGATAAAGTCACCTCTGTCTGCAACATAGCTTTTTACTAATTCGTTGAAAACATAGGAATAAGCTATGTAGTCATAATTCAATTTTCCATTATCAATAAAAGAATCACCCTTATCGTCAATCCAAAACCATTCACTTGAAGAAGCAGATAATAGTTTTTCCTTTAAATCACGATTGAATCTTTCAGCTATTGAACTTGCAGTTGGCATTCCAGCGTTTGCAGAAAATCCAGCTCCTAAAACTACTGTTAGGTGATTCTTCATATTTTTTTCTGAAATGGTAGCTAACAATTAGATATAAACAATTGACTATATCCACATTATATAAACAACCAAATTTAACGAATTAACTGACAAAATACTTCAATTAACGTAAGAATTAATAATATAATTTAAACAATGAAAACAAGTCACTTGGCTGGATAGGGCGGACAAATTGAGCCACCCAGAGCGGATTAAAGTGAGCATAGGAATAATTATTAAAAATCCTTTTGTTGCTTAAGCTGAAATGAGTTTTTAGGTGGCTCAAAAATTTCTGTTTTTAGTGGTTCAATTTAACCGTTTTTTGTAGGTAATCAACGGTGGGGAATCAGGTCACCACAAAAGACCTTTTGATTGTGATTGGGCTAGATTGATTAGGGAAGATTGCAAGTTGAAAGGTGTTCCATTTTTCTTCAAGCAAATCGATAAAATTCTACCTATTCCAGAAGATTTGATGATTAGAGAATTTCCAAAATTTAAAAACGAATAAGATGGCAACAAAAGAAGAATACGAATATGGTAAAAGTGCCCTTAGTAATTCCAGATATAAAATATCCAAAGCATTATGCGATTGGGATTTTGAAAAAAATGGGCACATAACTGCAGAAAATTTGTCAAAGATAATTCCGATGGGCTTAAAAACTGTTAATAGGCACTACGAAGATTTTATTGAACAAATTGAAGAAATATATCAGAAAGAAATACTTCGGTTAAAAATTTTAAAAAAAGAATAGATACGAAGTTTTCTTATTCTAATTATTTAGAATCCAATTTATGGTGATTGAATTCATCATAAATTGGAACTAATAAACAAAATCTCCAAACAATAATACCGAATGCTAATTACTAGTTTGACCCAAATGGTCATTCTAGCTAGGCTTAATATGGAGTTATTTAAAGTTTTATGATAAAAAATCGATTAATTATAAACTGTTTTCAATGTCGGAGATATTTATTATTGGATGCCATTGGTATTCAATTGGGTGCTGAGAGAATTGACTGCTCTCAGCTTCTGCCCCAGTTAAATAAAAAAAAAAAGCAGAAACCCCATAAACATACAATGCAGAATATTAATAATTATGAACTCAAACCATTTACAAGAACAGGGCTTATTACCTACTAATCAAATTCAATTACCTATATCAGATACTAATAATAATTCTAATCAATTAAATAGAATTAAACCAGATATTATAAATAATACATCTAATAATCAATATTTAGCTATTAATATCAATTATCCATCTACCTTCATTAATGATGTAGGAATATATCATGAGGTAATAGATAAAGAATCAATAGATATAACAAGGGATGTAGAGTGTTTTGATGACAATATTACTACTGATATTTATGCTCAATCCCCCCTATTTTTCATCAATAGGAATATCATTAAGATTCCTAAAAAGGTAGAGTATGTACTTAGAAGATTTATACCTAAAAAGTTACTTAAAGAAATCCATCCAGATATTGATGTAGCAGTTGAACTATGTTTGATGTTCACCACCCAACTTACATCCACCTATTTTGAAAGATTAGATAACCCAGAGAAAGATGGTTGGAAATCTCTTCATGCCGAATATTTGAGAGAGTTATTAAGCCTAAACCCAATGACATATAAAGATGTTATTACAGCCTTAGAACATCCCACAAAACAAGGTGCAATTATTGAATGTGACCACGAATCAATCATTAGGAAAAAGAACTATTATTATCGATTTGGAGAGGCTTATATTGGCAAAGGTATCGTGAGCTATCATTTACAAACAAAAGAGGCTCAAAGGCTCTTAAATAAGCATTTTATAAGGGTTTCTGGTAAGTCTCAATCAAATCCAATTGTAAAAAATCTGATTCAGTTTTATGAAGATGTTTCATTGCCAACAATCGACCAAATATGGGAGGAAGGAGATAGACTTATCAAGTTGAATTACAAAACAAAAAAAGGTAAATTATTGAAAAAGTTAGGGAAGCATGCTAGGTCATATTTCATAAATGAATATTCATTTATAGAAGATTCAATTAAAATATTCAATTACTTAACCGAAGATGGGTTGATGTTTCCTGAAGTTGGAAGTGAAAAAAGTGGAGGCAGAATTGTTGATTCATTTACATTGATGCCTTCTTGGATTAGGCAAATTATTAAAATTAATGGTGAAGCCATTGTTGAAGCTGATTATTCTTGCTTGCATCCAAATATTGCCATTGGGTTGTACGGTGGTAAAAAAGAATACTTAACCCACAGTGATTTGGCAGTAGAAATGTCAACCGATGTTAACATCATTAAACTGGAACATCTGTCTTTTTTCAACAAGAAAGTTTGGCAAATGAAAGAATCACCATTGTATGATTACTATAAAAAAAATGAGCCATATATGTTAAAAAGTGTCATAGCGGAAAAATACTCAAGTGAATTTAAACACAATATAACTTCACGAAGATTATTTGCAAAAGAAGTTAAAATTATGACTGAAGTCGTTGAAGTATTGAATAAAGAATTCATTTATGTTGGGTATGTCTATGACGCTTTAATTTGTCACCCTAGCGATGCGAATAAAGTAAAAGAAGTAATGGATGACGTTATTTTAAAACAGGGCGTTAAAACGACTGTAAAACTTTCAAATGATAAGAAAAACAAACCTGTTGTAGTTAAGCTAAAAGAATCCAAATCTGATTTGGATAACATAAAATCTGCAAGGTCCAATGTTGAAGGTGATAAGAAATATATTAAAGTTGACGCAAATTTAATTAACTTCAATGATGAAATTAGGTCTATGGTTCTGGAGAAAATCAATAATGGAGATGAAGTTATATTCGAAGATGCCATTATTGAATTTAAAGACAAGCAGACAATTAATGACAAAGTGTTTCGAATTTATGATAATATAAATCCAAAGTTGATTTATGTACTCGAAAGTTACATTCTTAATCCATTAATTTATTAATTCCAAAGGCATAATTATGCAGACTTAGCTGAGTAAATGGATAGGGCGGTCAACGTGAGCATAGAAATAATTATTGCTACCCTTTTACAACCTAGGCTAAAACGAGTTTTTAAGTGGCTCAAAAATTTCCGTTTTCAGTGGCTCACCTTATCCGTTTTTTTCACGTTAATTACCAAATTTATGAAAATAACCTGGTAAAAAACTTGTATTTTTTTCGTTTGTGGAGTATAATTGCTTCACAAGACTTTTATGGTGCTATTTTATAGCGACTTGTACAATAATATTCTTCTGCCCAACAAACAAAATGAAGATTACGGGCATTTAACATATGACTTAAAAGCAATTTGCTAAAAGTCACTTCTTATTTAAACATAGTTTAAATTTTTCGGCCTGGAAAGTGGTTTCATTTTCCAAAACCATCGGCTTTTAGCTTGTGGTATTTCGTCCTATGCCAAAACGGAAAAAATACTATAGAGATTATAGTTACAGTCGATAGACATAAAAAAATAACGCACCTCGCCACTCCTAGTAAAAAAATGAGGAACAGAGTGGTTAGTAATCATGTTAAGTTTAACAAAATGTAAAAACATTTTAAATAAAAATGGAATAAAATATACGGATGAAGAGATTGAAGTTTTGAGAGAGCTTCTATACTCAATAGCTCAAATACAGTTTGAGCAAACAAATAATTAAAAAATAATAATAAAATTAAAATTATGGAATTAGATACAATAATTTACAGTAGAGTCAGCACTGATGACCAAGCTGATAATGGATATGGTAGAAATCACCAACAAGAAGTACTTAAAACAGGTTGTAATATAAAAGGGTTTGGAATTGCTAAAGATTTTTTAGAAGACCATTCAGCTAAAGACTTTAATCGTCCTGTTTGGAAAGAACTAGAAAAATTTGCGAAAGCAAACAGAAAAACTATAAAAAGAGTATTATTTACTAAATGGGATAGATTCTCAAGAAACTTAAGTGAAGCTCTGAAAGTGATAAAAAAATTTAACGATTGGGGCATAACTCTTAATGCTATGGAACAACCGTTGGATTTATCGGACCCTAATAATAAAATGTTGCTTGCGATGTATTTAGTAATGCCAGAAGTTGAAAATGATAATATTTCATTGAGAACTAAGGATGGAATGTATAGAGCAACAAAAGAAGGGGCTTTTCTTGGCACTCCTCCATATGGCTATAGAAGGGTCCGCTATGGTAAACATGCAAGCATGGAACCAAATAAGGATTCTCAATTCGTAAGTGATATTTTTAACGCGGTATCATTGGGGGTTGAATCGGTTGAAGGAATAAGAAAAGAATTTAGAAAAAAAGGTTATTCAAAATGTAAACAAACATTTTACAATATGCTTAGAAATAGAACCTACGCTGGTATGGTAAAAGTTCCTGAATACAAAAAAGAAGATTCATATTGGATTGATGGATTGCATGACTCAATAATTGATGTAAAAATTTTTAATAAAGTACAAGATGTATTAGAAGGAAGAAACAGAAACGCAAAACTCCCATCTAAAAAAAATGACGCATTACCTCTAAGAGGTTTTTTAGAATGTGAAAATTGTGGTGGTACACTAACTGGCAGTGTATCGAAGGGTAATGGTGGTAAATATGCATACTATCATTGTAAAGGCAATTGTAAAACACGTTTATCCGCTATAACCACAAACAAAATTTTTAAAACTGAGGTTCTTAACAAAATTAAGATGAATAATAACGTATTGAATTTATATTCTGAAATAATTATTGATGTTCAAAAATCCAAACGAGGTGATAAAGGAAGACAAATAGATATTGTAAATAATAAAATGCAAGAAGTAATCAATCTAATTGAAAACACTGAAGATAAACTTGTATCTGATAGCAAGAATGCTGAGAGGTATAATCGAATGCTGAATAGATATGAGTCAACCTTAATGTCACTAAAATACGAATTACAAGAACTTAAAGAAGCTAAAGAATTATCTGTTCAAACTATAAAGAATGCAATCAAAATGATAAAAAAAATACCTCAGTTATTTGAGATAGGAAACTTTGAGCAAAAAGTAAAAATACTTGGTTTATTATTCCCTGAAAAACTGATAATTTCAAAAAATGAATGTCGAACCAAAAAACAAAATATTGTAATAGAGCTTCTTACTAGGATTAACAGGGCTTCACAAAAATTAGACACAAAAAAAGCCATCATTTCTGATGGCTTGTCTAATATGGCTCCCCCTCTTGGGCTCGAACCAAGGACCCTTTGATTAACAGTCAAATGCTCTA
>CAZWSP010000002.1:0-57983 GCA_964636585.1 uncultured Antarcticibacterium sp. | reverse complement strand
TGGGGATTGGGCCCAATCCCCAATCCCCAATCCCCAATCCCCATTTATTTTAAAATATAATTATTTATTAATAATGTTTTTAATAATACTTTATAATATATAGTTATTATATCTATTAAGTGTATATAAATATAATTCCTATTTTCTTAAGTATAAAATCTTAAGAAAGTATAAATATTTTTCTTTTAGAATCAACCATTATTTCTTTCTGAAATATACAGAGACTGGAACTCCTTTAAAGTCGTACTCTTCTCTTAATTTGTTCTCTAAATAACGCTTATAAGGATCCCTCACATACTGCGGAAGGTTACAGAAGAATGCAAATTGAGGTTGTGGTGTAGGCAATTGCATACAAAACTTGATCTTTACATACTTTCCTTTCCATGCCGGCGGAGGATAACTTTCTATAATTGGCAACATGCGCTCGTTAAGCTCGCTTGTTTTAATTTTCTTACTTCTATTCTTAAATACTTCAACCGCAGTTTCTATAGCTTTAAAGATACGTTGCTTAGTCAATACCGAAATAAAGATAATTGGCACATCTGTAAAAGGTTCTATTTCCTTTCTAATTTGGCTTTCATATTCCTTCATGGTATTGGTTTCTTTGTCTTCCACCAAATCCCATTTATTCACTAAAATCACGATCCCTTTTCGGTTACGTTGCGCTAGCCAGAAAATATTCTGAACCTGTCCATCAAATCCACGAGTTGCATCTAAAACAATTAAACACACATCGCAATTCTCAATTGCTCTAACCGATCTCATAACTGAATAGAACTCAAGATCTTCTTTTACCTTAGATTTCCTTCGAATTCCGGCAGTATCTACAAGATTAAATTCGAATCCGTAACGGTTGTATTTTGTATCTATAGAATCTCTAGTAGTTCCAGCTACATCTGTAACTATATACCTGTTCTCTCCTATTAATGCATTAATAAAAGAAGATTTTCCTGCATTTGGTCTTCCAACAACAGCAAAACGAGGTAATTCAGATTCTTCCTCATCTTCAACTTCAGGTAACATCTCAATTAAAGCATCTAGTAACTCTCCTGTTCCACTTCCGCTTGTACTAGCAATTGGATAAAATTCACCTAATCCTAAATTATAGAATTCTACTGCATTTTCAAGTCTTTTAGAATTATCTACTTTATTAACAGCTAATAATACTGGCTTTTCTTGCCTTCTAAGCAAATTTGCCACATCTTCATCCATTCCGGTAATACCAGATTCTACATCTACCATAAATATGATGGCATCTGCCTCTTCAATAGCAAGTATTACTTGTTTATCGATCTCTGCTTCAAAAACATCATCACTACCTTTTACGTATCCACCAGTATCAATCAGGGAGAATACTTGACCATTCCAGTCGGATTTTCCATAATGACGGTCACGGGTTACCCCACTTACCGAATCTACAATCGCCTCACGGCGTTGAATTAATCGGTTAAAAAAAGTGGATTTACCAACGTTTGGTCTTCCCACAATGGCTACTATATTGCCCATATCGACTTTAACTTTTATTAGGCTGCAAAATTAGGGCTTTTCCTTGAATAAAAAGCTACAAATAAGGCTTCAGCTTAAGAATGCTTAAAACCCTATAAAAACCTCATTTCTGAAGTTCCATTACTCCTACTTTTAGTTTGTTATATTTTGAAGATCAGCTATAAAGAATCAAGAAATTCTACTAATAATCTTTTGCCTTCTTCCCAAGTTTCAAATTCTGAAGCGCCACAGATATGTTGTTTATCTCCAATATTTATAAAAGGAACCTTTAAGATCTCAGCCCATTTTTCAGCAACATTTATAGAACACCAATCATCGGTCTCACTAGAGATCATGACTCCGGGAATAGTTAATGCTTTTTTAGGCATCGGGACAAATCCTGTACAATCCTTTGGGAAATCGTCACGCTCTATATCTGGCAAAGCCACCATAAAAACTCCTTTTACATTCTGAAGTTTATCTAACTCATTTGCATGAATTGCTACTCCTCCACCAAGACTATGCGTTATAAGAACAATAGGTTTATCTGTGTTTTGTTTTATGAGACGACCCAACTCCGCAACCCAATCATCCTTGTCTGGGCTGTCCCAATTTTTTTGAGATAACCTCTTAATGTTAGGAAAAGTTAGTTCCCAATTAGATTGCCAATGCATAGCGCCAGAATTTCCTATCCCGGGAACATTTAACAACAGATACTTTTTGCTATATTTTAATAAAGCTTCGTCTACAGAATTCATATTAATAAAGAATTCTAAACTTGATGGTATGCTCTATACTTTTCAATTCCTTAATTAATTCTGGGTTATAAGCTTTATTAATATCAGTTATTACGTATCCAATAGTTTCGTTGGTCTTAAGATATTGACCTACAATATTAATATCATGCGCTGCTAGGATCTTGTTGATCTGCGCTATTATGCCCGGCTTGTTGTTATGAATATGTATTAATCTATGTGCATTTTCAAGAATAGGTAACTGTAAATTCGGGAAGTTCACAGAATTTGTAGTTCCCCCAGTGTTTATGTAATCTATAATTTTCCCCGGAACAAAATTCCCGATATTCACTTGGGCTTCTTCTGTACTTCCTCCAATATGCGGAGTAAGGATCACGTTAGGTAAATTCCTTAGCAGACTAGTAAACTCTTCGTTATTGGTTTTAGGCTCTTCAGGAAATACATCTACTCCTGCTCCCAAGATTTTACCTGACCTTATATTTTTCTGAAGCTGTACTATATCTACTACATGTCCCCTACTTAAATTCAAGAAGATCACGCCCTGCTTCATTAAATTGAACTGCTTTTCAGCTATTAGATCTTTATTTTCTTTTCTACCATCTACATGTAAACTTACAATATCTACTTTCTTAAGTAACTCATCAAGACTGCTGCATTTTGTGGCATTTCCCAAAGCAAGTTTTTCAACCAAGTCATAATAGTACACATCAAAACCAATGGCTTCAGCAAGAATGGAGAGTTGAGATCCTATATTTCCGTAACCTACAATTCCCAGTTTTTTACCTCTAATTTCGAAGCTATTGTTTGCAGATTTATCCCAATTTCCTTCATGCATCTTGGCAATTTTATCTGGAAGATTTCGCATAAGAAGGATGATTTCTCCAATTGCAAGTTCTACCACAGATCTGGTATTGCTATAAGGGGCATTAAAAACAGCCACTCCTTTTTCTAAACAGGCTTCCAGATCTATTTGATTGGTACCTATACAAAATGCACCAACTGCTATTAAACGCTGCGCATTATCCAGCACTTTTCTTGTAAGCTGAGTTTTAGAACGAATTCCTAGAACAGAAACATCCTTGATCTTTTCAGATAATTCCTCTTCATCCATCGCTCCAGAATAAATGGAAACATCATATCCTTCAGTCTTTAAGATCTTTAAAGCATCAGGATGAATGTTTTCTAAAAGCATCACCTTTATTCTATTCTTTGGGTATGATATCGCTTTATTCATTTTATGCACGTATAAAAATTCATCTAAACTTGGTGTAATATGATCTGCCTTTTTAGTCACACTATCTCTTTCTACATTTTCGGTAAAGGCATAAAATTTATTAGCAAGCCCCGCCGCCTTAATCTCATAATCTGTGTAGCCATCTCCAATTACGTAAACATCGCCCTTAAGATCCATAGATTTTAACTGTTCTACCTTCCCGTTGTTGGAAGAAAGCACGTTGTTTTTATTAAAACCAACAATATTTCCGTCATCATCAAATTCAAAATCATTCGCAAAAACATGGTCTGCTTTTAATCCAAGTTCTTGGACTATAGGAATTATAAATTCTTTGAATCCGTTGGAAATGATATAGATATCTTCTTTATTTTCCGAAAGAAAACCTTCATTACGAACAAAGGAAGTAGAGATCTTTGTTTTTAGCTTTTCTATTAACGGCTCTAAATGTTCTTTTTTTGCGTTAAGCAGTTCCAAACGCTTTTCTAAGGATTCTCTAAAAGACAATCCCCCTTCCATACCTCTATCGGTTAAGGATTTTAATTCTTCCAGTTTTTTATCCTTTTCCTTATCTCCACTTAAGGAAATCTCTCCGAGAATATCTAAGGCCTCAACCTGAGTAAACGTACTATCAAAATCTATAACATAATTTCTTTTATTCTCCATAAACTAAAAATCAAGCGTTTTTTTCACAGTTTAAAACTACCATTTTTCGAAGTAAATAAAGATGTAAGCACAATTAATTATGCTGAAATTAACGAATGAAATTCAGCTTTATTTAAAATTCAGAGAACCCGATTAATTTTGTAAAAAATCTAAAAAATCCCTTCAAATATTGAGTATTGTTTAATCCTGAAGGTTTGTTCTGATTTAAAAACCTTTTAAAATTCAATGTTTCAGATTTATTCTATTGTTTAATATTTGTAATTTATTAAAAGATTGCAATTTCAGGTTGCCATACGTTTACAGAAATTGTATTTTCAAACTTCATTTAAAGGTGCAATTTCTGCATTTATATAAAAGCTATTTCTGAATGAAAATCCTTCATACTGCCGATTGGCATATTGGTAAAAAACTGCATAAACATGAGCTATTCGAAGACTTTGATCTCTTTATAAATTGGCTATGTATATTAATTGAAGAGCAAGAAATAGAATTATTATTGATCTCAGGAGATGTTTTCGATCTTGCCAATCCATCTTCTGAAGCTAGAAAGCAATACTATAAAGCTTTATTAAAACTACGGAATTTAGATTGCAGTATTATTTTAACCGGTGGAAATCATGATTCTCCAGCCATGTTGGATGCCCCGGGAGAAATTTTGCGGGAACTGGATATGCATGTTATAGGATGCTTACGAGATGATCTTGAAGAATGTATGATCCCGGTAAAAGGAAAATCTGGAGAAATTGAATTGATCGTGGCCGCACTTCCTTATTTAAGAGATGCCGATCTTCGCTCTGCTTCAGATGGAAATACCTATGAAGACAGGTTAGAAGCAATTAGAATGGGAATCCAAAATACCTTTTTAGGTGCTGCAGAAATTTGCAAAACTAAATATCCAAACATTCCAGCATTAGCCATGGGGCATTTATATGCTGCTGGTGTGGAAACTTCAGAAAGTGAACGCGATATACAAATAGGAAATCAGGCCGCTTTTCAAGCTTCACAATTTGGAGATTTTTTCAACTATATCGCATTAGGGCATATTCACAAACCGCAAAAAGTGAACGGAATGGTACCAACCTATTATAGTGGCTCCCCTATTCCACTTTCCTTTAGTGAACGGAAAGATGAAAAAAGAATTTTAATTCTAGACACCAATAAATCCTGGATACCGGAAAGCTTCCCGATTCCTTCTTTTAGAAAATTGCTGAAGCTTTCAGGAAGCTTGCAAGAATTGCACACTAAACTCTCTGAACTAATAAACACTTCTATTCTCGATAATCTACTGGAATTAGAAATGATAGAAGAACAGTATGATGCTACCAAATTATACGAACTCGATAAGCTTATACAAAATTTTAATAATCCTGGATTTGAAATAGTAAAAAGCAGAGCGAATTTTAAAAATAAAGTTTCTGGCGCAAGTGAATTGTATGCGGGAACTCCTCAACTAGAGGATCTAAAACCTCGAGAAGTGTTTCTGGAATTACTTGCTAATCATGAATATGAAACCGATGTGAATAATGATATTTTAAGTGCTTTCGATGAATTGATGGAAGAGCTTCACCAACAAGAATCCCCAAACGAGCTGTAAATCATGAAGATCCTAAAAATAGAATTCGAAAATATTAATTCACTTCGTGGAGAACATCAAATAGATTTCACTGATTCTCCATTTACAGAAAGTTCACTATTTGCGATCACCGGACCAACGGGAAGTGGAAAATCTACACTACTAGATGTTATCTCTTTGGCTCTTTTCAATCAATTTCCACGATTGGGAAAGATCTCACGGGCAGAGATCTTAAATAAAGGGGCACTTCTTACACGCAATCAAAAAGAGGCCTTTGCACGAGTTACGTATCAATGTAAATTCGGGATTTACAGCTCACAGTGGAGCATTTCTACCAATAGGAACGATAAGCTTAGGGAATATGAAATGGAAATTTCCTCGGTAGTAACCGGAGCTATTTTAGATCTAAAAAAGTCTGATGTTCCAGGGAAAAATGAGGAATTAATTGGTCTTAATTACAATCAGTTTATAAAGTCTGTAGTATTGGCGCAAGGCGATTTTGCGCAATTTCTTAAAGCAAAAAAGGATGAACGCGGTGAATTGCTGGAAAAGATCACAGGAACCGGGATCTACCGAAAATTAGGAGTTAAAGCATACGAGAAATTTAGAGAAAGCAATTCCGCCATTAAAGAACAGCTTTTTAATATTAAACGAATAGAGGAAGAATTATTATCTCCAGAAGTTCAGGAACTTCATAAAAATGATTTAATACAGAAAACCAATTTATCAGATCCTTTAAATAAACAAGTTAAACTGAAAGAAGATCAGTTAAAACTTAAAAAAGAGGTTTCGGCACAAATATCAGAAGTTGAAAAGATCACATTAAAATTGGAGCAGGCTTCAGCTAAATTAAGCTCTTTTAATGCTGATAAAGGTTTACAACTAATTCAGCATGAAAAACTTATCCCGGTTGCGGAAGATCTTAGAAACTGGAAACTATGGTCGGATGAAAAAAAGAACTTAGAGAAGGAAATTGAAATCCTTCAGCAGAAAAAAGAAAGTAATTCCAACGAACTTAAAGAACAATTAGACCGCATTCAGAAATTCACTAAAAAGCCAATAAATGCTGGTGATGTATCTTCCGGATTAGCCGAATTTACTACTAAGGTAAGTGAAATGCTGGAAGAGCGCGGTAGAAAAATTTCTGAATGGAAAAATTTACAGTCGCTATTAAAAGCAGAGCTGAAAGATGTTTCTATAAAATTAACCGATTCTCCAGAGCAGGATCTACTTTCCCTTAAATCTTTAAGGAATAAGTCTGATGGTACTATTCAAAACTTAAGATCGGAGTTGAAAGATTTTCAACTTGAAGATCTTTCAGCAGAAAGAAATTTGCTGAAAAAGCGTTTGGAAGATTCTCGTAAAGCTAAGAATTTCGAGCTGGAGTTACAGCAATTTTTAAACTCCCATACCGAGAAATCTAAAGAAAAAGAACAACTTTTAGCTATAACTAAAGAACTTCCCGGCAAGATAGAAAAGCTGAATGTAAGTACAGAATCGGCGTCCAAAAATCTGCAGATACTAGAACTTCAAAAAGAGAATCTTTTAATGCGTGCTAGCTTGGAAGATTATCGCAAAAAGTTGGAAGATAATGATCCTTGTCCGTTATGTGGCTCGTTGCATCACCCTTACACCGAGCATCTACCAAAAGAAGATGATACGCTTCAGCAGCAAATAAATCAAGTTAAAAATGAATTATTAGTAGCCAATAAAGAACTGGCAAGTATGAATTCTGAGTTTAAATTATCTTCAAACAAAATAGTTTCTTTAGATTCTGAAATCACTTCAATAGAGAATAAAATTAAGACTCAAAAGGAGCTTTTTAATAGCAGCTTAACCGACTTTAATGTAGATGATGACATAGATTGGAATGAGAAGATTGCCGATTTAGAGAAGCAACTCACCAATTTGGAAACCTATGAAAAAGAATTGAATCACTTTCAATCTATAGAGCGAGGAATCCCGATTCTTGAGAAAACAGAACTGATTTTAAAGGAAGGAAGCGAATTAAAAGCCCGACTAGATAGGTTGTATTCTGGGAGCAATATTCATTCAGACAGCCGAGAGCTGGAAAATAAATGGCTTCAGTTACTTCAGCAAAAAGAATATCTAAGCGAAGGCATAAAAGCTTCAGAAAACAAGGCAAATGAGCTTAAAAGCAAGATCACGGCTTTGGAGCCTAAGATTTTAAATGAAGTTCAACAACATGATTTTACTGCTATTTCTGAGGCTATAAATGCTTTATTAAGCGATACTCAGTTTAATGAACTTAGAAAGGAACGAGATCTATTAAATTCAGAAATTGCAACTGCTAAAACCACTTTACAACTGATCTCTTCTCAGCTGGAAAAATTAAAGAGTAAAGATGTACCAGAAAATACTGCAGAATTAGAAGAAGAATTGGAAAAAATGAATGTTCAATTGAAAGAACTTCAAAAGGAAACCAAAGAATTAGAGCGACTTTTAAAAAATCATGATGATTCTATTCTAAAAATGAATGCTCTCAAAATAGAGATCGCAGAGAAGGAGAAACAAACAAAACGCTGGACATTACTAAACGAACTAATTGGGGATGCTACCGGAAAGAAATTCAACGATTTTGCTCAAGATCTTACTTTATCACAGTTGTTGCATTTGGCAAATATTCGCTTAAAGGATCTTAGTGATAGGTATCTTATAGATAAACCTGCGGCAGAGGAAGATGACGGTTTGGTGGCAATAGATCTACATATGGGAGGGCAACGCCGTTCTGTAAAAACGCTTTCCGGTGGAGAAACTTTCCTATTGAGTCTATCCTTGGCACTTGCTTTAAGTGATTTAGCGTCCAAGAACGTAGAAATAAACAGCTTATTTATAGACGAAGGTTTTGGGACTTTAGATCCGGAAACGTTAGATCAAACTTTAGATACTTTGGAGCGTTTGCAAGCAGAATCTTCGAAAACAATAGGAATAATAAGCCATGTAGATTCTTTAAAGGAACGAATTGGAACCCAGATAAAACTCACAAGAAATGGCCAAGGTTATAGTAGTTTGGAAGTGGTTGGCTAATATCTAGAGAATTAAAACTAATTACATTTCGATTTACTTCTTTTAAAAAATTAGCAGTTTTTTTTCAAGCTTGTTATCATTAAATTTCCCAGTATCTAAAAGGGTTAATAGGCGGTAATTTTATTCTTGGAATTAGGTTTTAAAATTTTATTTGTAACAAATTGAATGATGTTCTACTTACGGAATAATTAATCCAAGCAAAAGAGATTAATCATTCAGCTGAACCTATTCTTTTGTTACTAAAACAATAAAAATGAACATTCAAAAACTGTATTTCTCGATCCTTCTTATATTATTAGGCTTCAATCAAACTTTTAGCCAGCAATCTGAAAAATTAGAAAATTCTGTACTCTGGAAAATAGAACATCCATCTCTGGAAAAAGCTTCTTACCTCTATGGCACCATGCATATGCTATGTGAAGAAAATTTTAGCATTCCAAGTAAAGTTTTAAAAGCAATGAAATCTTCTGAAGAACTCATCTTGGAAATAAATCTTCAGGATCCAAAAGAACTCATGGTTTTTCAAAATTCAATGGCCACTAATAAAAAAATATCTGAAGAAATCTCTCCGGATCAATTTCAGAAATTAGATTCCTTATTCAAAAGCAAAACAGGCGCAGATCTTATACAGGTAGATAAGGTTGGTTTATCTAATGTAAATATGTTCTTAATGTCTAAAATGCTTCCGTGTAAAACTATAAAAAGTATTGAAACAGAGTTGATGCTAATAGCTAACAATAAGGAAATGCCAATAAATTCGTTGGAAAAGGCGGCATTTCAGATGGAACTTTTAAAACTGGCCTACCCTACCGAATTTGCTTATAAACAGATCATGCTTTTCGATTCTTATAAAAAAGATTTATTAGCTGCATTAGAAGCTTATCAGCAAGAAAATATTGAAGGAGCCTTTCAAGCTTTAGGAAAAAAAGAATACATGGATGAGAATGCAACTAATCTGATGCTTAAAAAGCGAAATACCGATTGGGTGGAGAAAATACCTGAAATCATGAAATCTAAATCGGTAGTATTTGCGGTAGGTGCTGCACATCTTGTTAATGATTATGGAGTGATAAACCAACTTAGAGAAAAAGGTTTTAAGTTAACTCCTGTGCTAAACTAATAGATGAAGGAAAAAGAATTTTTAGCCGCAATTACAAAACATAAAGGGATCCTCTATAAGGTTTCTAGAATGTATTGTGATAGGCGGGAAGATCAGGAGGATCTTTATCAGGAGATTATTCTTCAGCTTTGGAATTCTGTAGAATCGTTTAGAGGTGAAAGTCAGTTCTCTTCCTGGATGTATCGGGTAGCATTAAATACAGCTATTATCTTCTTTAAAAAGGAAAAGAGAAAACCAGACAATCATGCATTATCTGATAGAGATCCTATAGCCCACGACGATTATACAGGAGAAAAAGACGATCAGTTAGCGCATTTCTATAAAGCGGTAAAGCAACTTAATAAAGTTGAAAAGGCATTAATACTATTATTTATAGACGGTTACTCAGGAAAAGAGATTGCCTCGAATTTAGGTCTATCTGAAAGCAATGCCCGAGTTAAATTGAATAGAACAAAAATAAAATTGCAAGAAATTATAAAAACTCAAGGATATGGATCTTAAAAACATAAAGAATTTAATGGATTCTGAAGATACAGAAGGCATACAAATTCCTTCTAACACACAACATTTAAACAAAAGTTTACTTCCGATGCAAAAAATTAGAAAAAGCATGCGAGGAGAGATCTTCATGCAGCTACTCTGCATAGTCATATTTTTTACCGTACCGTTTTTCTATAAAATGCACGAATTACCAAAGGCAGTATATTTAATTCTAATGTTTGTTACCTGCCTACTTACATTAGGATATTTAGCCAAAATGACGTGGTTTCTTAGAAAAACCAATAGGATGGATCAACAAAGCAAAGACAGTATTGTATCTTACATAAACGATATCCATATTACCTTAGAGGTATATAAAACCGCGATCATTGCAGGAAGCCTATTATTACCAATTTCGTTTTTGGCATTTACAATGGGTTCTACGAAAATTGATGAAAGCGCTTTTAATAGTATTTTTCTACTCCAGGTTTCAAATTCTAAATTGGCAGTATTCGTTGTAGGCTATTTAATTATAGCCGTTATCATTTATTATGGAACTATTCTTTGGGCAGACAAGCTGTATGGCGTTCATATAAATGAGCTGAAAAAAGTATTAAAAGAATTTGATGAATAGTATTGTGACACCTTAATCTATAAATATTATTTTATGAAACAAAAAATAAGAACCTACGCAGAACTGGTATTTATAGTGGTATTAGTAATTCTTACCTTTAAATATTTACAACAATTCGAATGGTTAAAAGAGCTGAAGCCAAAAGGTTCTACAGAAAAATATATAGGATTAGCTGGCTCTGTCCTTGCAATTTTAATAGCACTTGCTATCCATGAGTTGGGACATTTAATTACTGGATTGGCACAAGGATTTTCTTTTCAATTATTTGTAATAGGGCCTTTGGGAATAAAAAGGGAAGACGAAAAAATTAAGGTTTACTTTAATAAAGAACTAGGTTATTATGGAGGAGTCGCAGCCTCCACTCCTGTAAATGATGATCCAGAAAATGCTAAAAAATTCGGGAATCTCATTCTAGCCGGTCCAATAGCATCTTTTGTTTTTGCAATAATCTTTATAGTTCTATCCACAAACATTGGTAAACCTTATAGTTTCACTTGTTTTTTAACCGGATTTGTTTCCTTCGGACTATTTTTAGCAACTACTATCCCAACCAAAACAGGGATGTTTTTTACAGATAGAAAAAAATATCAACGGCTTACAACTCCCGGAAAAGATCAGGATGTGGAATTAGCAACACTAAGAATTATTGGTAGCTATTCTAAAAATGGAGGTTATAAAGAAGTAGCAAAATCGGATATTCTGGAACTAGTAACAGACAAAAATGATTTCATCAAATTCTATGGACTATTCAATTTACTTTGCTTTCAAAATGAAATTGAAAAAGAAATAGATCCCACAACTTTAGAGGAATATAGAATGATTTCCAAGGAAATGTCTAAAAGTTTAGTGATAGCCTTCAATAAAGAATTAGAGAAAAATTTAAAGCTAAATACCACTGAAAGCTGTTAAATTTGCAGTTATTTCAGATTAAAAGTTATCATGGCCAAAAAAGGAGTTCAGAAGAACACTCAAAATAAAGCAAAACATACCAAGCTTATAAATAAGAAGAAGAATAAACTTCGCAAAGAAAAAGATGCCCATAAAGAGCGTTTAAAGTCAATTATAAACAAAGCCAAAGAGCAGCAAAGCAAAGACTCGAAGCAGAATAACAACTTATTTACCTTTCATAAACTCTATCATTTCCTGATACCTGTTATTCCAAGGCCAGATAAATTGTGTCATCATGGGAATGTGTTTCTTATCTAACAGAATAGGTTCTAGACTAGGCTGAAAAGGTTTTATAGCTTCCAAAAACCTCTTATTTGCTACGGTAATAGAAGGATATGTTCTTTCACCTACATACATCATGATCTTTGGAGTATTTTCTGAAACATAATAAATTGGAGAAGCATCTTTCCAAGTTTCCGGATCCTTGGTCCAGGTAGTAAGATAATTATCTGTGGTAGTTGGAGGATATTGCTGAAGATAATTATGCATATCTAAGCCTGCAGCATCATTTAAAATAATTCCAGAAATCGTGTTAGGATCTATCCCATATTCAGGATCCATTGCTGCTAATGCAACCAAATGTCCACCTGCGGAATGCCCCGTTAAAAACAATTTTTTAGGATCTCCTTTATATTTTGAAATGTGTTGCTGTGTCCACTTAATCGCTTCAGCTATTTCAGAAGTCATTTCTTTATAATTAGCTTCAGGACTCAATGTATATCCAACAATAACTGTGGTAATGCCTTTTTTCGCAAAATTCTTTCCGTAGAAATTATATAATTCCTTTTTCCCGCTGTTCCAATTTCCGCCATGAACAAAAAGCAACACTGGAGTATCCTTATACTTAGAACTCTTCGGACTAAAAATGTTTAAACTTGGATTTTCAGTTTTTTCTGAATCTTTCGGAAGATAATCGATATCAGAATATTTTTTCACTCCGCAAGAAGTCATAAATACTGAGAGAAAAATCAAAAGAATTGAAACGCGCATTTTTTTGATGAAGATACTAGAATAATGTATTCAGATTAAACTAATTCCAATTTAAAATTGCCCTTAACATGACCATTGTCATTACCTAAAGATAGAAGCTGAAGTACTTTTATGTTCAATTCAAAATTGAACCTCATGACAATTTATAACAACTTATTATCAGATTTTAAAGAATTATATTTAGGTTATTCGGCACTAGCAATTATTGTTTCCAGCTGTCTAGGATCTATCGCAGTAATGCTTATCCTAGCCAATGGAAATTCTATAGGACCTATGATAGAATTATTTCTTGTAGTGACTGCATGTATGTCCTATAACACGGCACTTCTTTCTCAGCAAAAACCAAAATTAGTTTTTAATAGTTTGATCTTTAGCGTTGGGATTAGCCTTATTTTTATTATTGTTAATCTCCTATAAATGAAAAATGACATTTTAGATAGAAATGATGTCTATCTATTGGTGAATAAATTTTATGGAAAGGTAAAACTGGACCCAGAAATAGGTCCTTTTTTTCATAAAAGCATAGAGAATTGGGAAGCACATATAGAAAAGATTACCAATTTCTGGGAAAGTAGTTTGTTCATGGTTTCTACCTATTCCGGAAATCCAGGAAGAGCACATGTAAAAATGGATGCTGAAAATGATCAGGTTATAGATGAAAAAAGTTTTGGGATCTGGCTGAATCTTTGGGTGCAAACCATCAATGAATATTTTGAAGGAGAATTAGCCGAGCTTGCCAAACATCATGCACGAAAAATGGCTACTCATTTACACTTAAAAATATTTTCGGCAAGACAGTATTCAGCAGAATAAACAATCTTAATAAACCATATTAATTAAAAAAGCTGCATTTCCTAGATGCAGCTTTTTTTTGGCTAATTCAATGATTTAAAGTTAATACTCGTTTTGTTTTTACTTCAATCATCATTCAGTTTATCATAAGACCTCCTTTGTTACACGGTTCTCATTATATTTACAAAACGCATTCCGTAATCAACTACCAATTAACTCATTGCGTTAAAAAATTGACAGTATTGCCATTATATCCTAGATATTATATAGTATATTAAAATAAGAACAGCTACTCCCCTGCTAGCTCATATGATAAAACTTTTATAAAATTTTAGACCTTCCGAAGATTTCAGAATGATTGAAACTATTTTAGCAATAAAATGACTTTTTCCATTATCCTATGAGACGAATTGCAATTATTGGTGGCGGTCCAAGGGGTTTATCGGCCTTAGAGGAACTATTTATTGAATTATCAAATCTGAACAAGGAAAAAGAGGTAATTGTTAGCTTATTTGAAACTTCAGATAATCCAGGTTCTGGAAATATTTGGAACGCCGAACAGCTTAAAACGAACTGGCTAAATATTTCTGAAAGAGCCTTAAAAGATCTAAATTCTCGAAATAGTTTATCTGTAGATGGCTTAAATATTTCGGAATTTCCTTCCTATACAAATTGGTTACCCGAAGAAGAACAACATCCAGAAGCGACTGCGCCAGATACCTTTCCGGAGCGATCAAAATTAGGAACTTATCTAAATGAGCGCTTTAATTCTATTGCAGTAGAACTTCAAATGCAAGGTTTTTTGAAGATCATAAAATCGGAGGTTATAAATATCGATTATAAGGACGAGGTCTTCAGCTTAAAATCTGAAGAAGATTGTTATGAATTTGATGAAGTGCTGCTAACCATTGGGCATCAGCCTACCAAACTTTCAGATCAACTTAAAAACTGGAAGAAGCATGAAAAATCCAATTCAAAATTAGCTGTATTTGAAGAACCTTATCCTGTAGAAGAGATTTTAGCTTCAGATAAAATTAATTCAGAAAGCACCGTAGCTATTCGCGGATTTGGTTTAGCAATGATAGATGTAATTCGAGCTTTAACAATTGGGAATGGAGGCGAATTTGAAATGATCAATTCAAAAACTTTCGAATCTAAATTCATCACTTCTGAAGCTGTTCCGAAAAAGATAGTAGCCTTTTCCTTAGATGGAGAACCTATGGTTCCAAAACCATTAAATGCGAAAATAGATAAAGATTTTAAACCAACGAATCACGAAATAGAAGTTTTTACACAAACTATTTCAGAGAATGCACATTCTAATAAAAAGGTTTTAGATAATTCCTTTCTTATTGAAGCTATTGCAAAAATAGCATCTAGAATTTATTTAGATCTAAAAGATAGAGCAACGACACATTCCCTTCAGAAAAAAGAAATAGAGACTATAATTCATTCTTGGTTAAAAGATGCCAATTATGGGCATGAATTAATAGTACCAAGAACCAAAAAGGTCACTTTAAAGATCAAGAAATTTATAAAAATGGGCTTAGGGAAAGAGCCGTTCTCTTTAGATTATTGCGTAGGTCAAGCTTGGAGACATTGTCAACCCAGTTTATACAAAGAATTCTCCCATTCCAATCTTCCTGAAGAAGTAATTGCTTCAGTTATCGCTTTGGACGAACGTATGAAACGCTATTCGTACGGCCCGCCTATAGAAAGCATGCAACAACTTTTAAGTTTGGTAAATGCTAATATCTTAGAGCTAGATCTTGTTGAAGACCCAGAAATTAAAGAGGTTAAAAGCGGCTGGAAATTAGAAAAAAACACTTCGAAAACCATTGCCCAAATTATGATAAATAGTGTTTTGGACGCTCCAAAGATCAAGGCGGTAACCTCTCCTCTTATCTGCAATTTATTATCTCATAAACTTATAGAGCCAATACATTCTGATCTGGGAATTAACACTCATAAGAATGGATGTATCGAAATTTCTGAAGAAAAAGATTTTATTCCTCTTGCGGTTTTAGGAAGATTGGCTAAAGGCAGTGTGATTGGCGTAGATGCTATTCTAGAATGCTTTGGACCACGAGTTAAAGATTGGGCAAAAGATGCAGCAGAACGAGTGAGAGATTAATAGGAGATCTTATTTTTCATGATAATCCTCATTGTTATATTTAGCTAACCAGATTAGTTTTAAGCAGCTTAAAATGTTAAGATGCTTACCAGATATCTACCAATTTTTATTATACTTTCCTTGATCGCCGAGGTATTAGGAACCGTAGGTGGATTTGGATCTTCGGTTTTCTTTGTTCCCGTAGCAAATTTCTTTTTAGATTTTCAATCTGTACTTGGAGTAACAGCGTTATTTCATCTTTCCAGCAACTTAAGTAAGATCGCATTTTTTAAAAAAGGTTTAAATAAAAAATTGCTTTTAACCTTGGGAATTCCTGCAGTGATATTTGTATCGGCCGGAGCATTTTTAAGTAAATATATAGATCCCACGTATCTGAGTTTTACGCTATCCATATTTTTAATAGCGCTTAGTCTCTTGTTTCTAATCTTTAAAAAGATCGTTATAGCAGCTTCAACTAAAAATGCCATAATTGGTGGTTCTTTGTCTGGATTAAGCGCTGGAATTTTAGGAACTGGTGGAGCAATTCGAGGTATAACTATGGCGGCTTTTAATTTAAGCAAGGACACTTTTATTGCTACATCTGCCGTAGTAGATCTTATGGTAGATCTTAGCAGAACCGTGATTTATTATTATAACGGTTATATCCATAAACACGATCTTTATTTGATCCCAATTCTTATAGTGGTGGCAATTTTAGGAACATGGATCGGTAAAAAAACGCTGGATAAAATGTCCCAAGAACAATTTAAAAAAATTGTGCTCTTGCTAATTCTTGCTATTGGAATCGCAAGTTTATTTTCAGATTAAAAGTGCTATTTGAATAGTTTCTTTAACATTAGTTCTAATTTTATAAATACCTGATTTGTTGATATTTATCATGGTTCGGATTGCGACGTACTATTAATTTTGATTTGATAAATTCTAATATTTAATACGATGTCACACTTAAAAATATATCTGATTTTGCTATTAATGACAGCCAGTCTTACAGGCTATTCTCAAGAAAAATGGACCGCCACTTTTAGACCCGATCTTAATTTTCTTACTACAGATCTCAGTAACTCTAATACTAAAACCGGTTATGGATTTGAAGTAACTGCCAGCTATAGCGTAGTAACAAACTTAGAAATTTATACTGGTTGGGATTGGAATCAGTTTAAGGGTGATGAATTTTTAGCTGCAGGGAATAGCACTTTTAAAGTGAGTGGAGCAAGTTTTGGATTACGTTACCTGCATCCTATTTCTAGCACGCTTAGATACAATATCATGGCCGGTGTAATACTAGATAAAATGAAGATGGAAACCTCCTCCGGAGATCTTATCGCCGACTCTAATTCAGATCTTGGTTGGCAACTGGGAACAGGAATTACTTATATTTTTGGTGGTAACTGGCAGCTTCAGCCGGAAATAAGATACCGATCTTTCTCTACAGAGATTACAAATACTGCTTTTTCAGAAAAAATAACACTGAATTATCTCTCCTTCGGAATTGGATTGGGAGTAAAATTTTAAGAAAATCCTTCATATAACACATGATTATATTTATTTACAGTTCAATTTCAATTCTTTTTGTTATTTAAGAAGATATTAGAATTGTTATGGTATTCCTAGTAACGTACTATAGCACAGAGTTAATAGTATTACATCCAAGTTAAAAGATGTCTTGACTTAACGAGAATCTTAACTAACAAACATAATTTCTTTTAGTGTGTATTAATTATGATTTCTAGTTATAACATGATATATATCATAATGCTTCCTCCGTTTTCCTCTATCTTAGTTAAACTAAAAAGTTAGACATTCAGTTTTAAGTTCGTTGAAATACAATGTATAAAGTAAGGCTACCTAATTGCCAACACCCTTTAATAATATATTTGTAGGGTAGTATATTATCATAGAAAACGGGAATGATACTTTTTGAACTTTTAAAGATCAAGAAGTATCAAAGTAGCTTTGTTTTATAATTGTTTTTATCTAACTGTTTCCAAAAGGTAAATTAAGTTTAGTCTATTCACTAAACTAGTACCAACTCATCAACAACATTTAGTTTTCAGATTTATCTTCTCGCATCATCTGCATTCCATTTTCCATGGTTTGTTTATCCATATAACCTCTTTCATACATCATTTTAAACATTCCGTTCATAGAAATACTGTCTTGTGCCATCCAGTTCATCATTCTTTGTTGGGTAGTTCCGTTGCTCATCATATAGGTCATATTATCTCCGCCCATATTATAGCCCATCATTTTAGAATCTCCTCGTAACATTCGCATTGCAGAAGAATCATTATGCATGTTATCCATAAATTCAGAAAAAAGTTCTTCATTGCTCAAGATCTTTTCGAAAACCTCCGATCTAGATTTATTATTTGCTAGTAATTGAGAAACATTTTTCTCTTTATTACATCCAGAAATCAGCAAGAGGATCGAAAAGCTGACTAATACATACATTGATTTCATAGTGTGTTTTATTTAATTGATAGTGAAACTACTACCTATCTCCTTCGATAAATATGATTTCTATCATTTAAGCAACAATTGAATCCATTTAAATTTATTTGAAAGAAACTCTGTTATAAATCATACACTATGGCCAACCGAATAATGGTGTCAATAGATTTCTCCATATTCTCAGAATATGCCTTGAAAATGGAGCCAACTTAGCGCGTACGTTAAATGCGGAATTGTTGGTTGTACATTTAATGGCTAAATACTTTACATACTTTATGTATTAAGGTTTGATCCTAAAAAAAAGAGCTTCAGTAAAAGAGGAATTTTAGACACACTCCTATTTTGAAATTGAATAGGGAAAAATCATGTAATATTTTTTAAAAGAACAGATTTTCAGCCTAATAAATTTATACATAACAATATTCTCCCACAAAGCAATAATAAAGGGCTTCTTGCATTGTAGTTGGTTGCTTATTAGGTAACTTCAAGGTTTACAATTGGAAATTACTATTTTATTTATCTATCCTACATGATTTCCGTCAGCACCTTATTTTTCGAATTTTTTTAAAGATTCTGTATGCAAGTTTTCAAGGAGAAAATGGGGAACGTATTTAAACTACTTTCCGAAGCCGTTTCAGAAGGAATTATAGTAATTAATGAAAGTCAAACTATTGTTGCTGCAAATAGATCTGCAAAAGTAATGTTTGGATATACAGATGAAACGCTAGTTGGGCAGCATTTAAATATTCTTATTCCCAGTAATTATCTGCCTTCACATTCTAATCATGTTAATTTATTTCTGAAGAAAAGCGAAAGCAGGTCTATGGGACATAGTCGGGATCTCTTTGGAAAACGAAAGGACAATTCACAATTTCCATTAGAAGCAGGGCTTAATCCTTTCGAGATTTTTGGAAAAAAATATGTGATGGCACTGGTAATAGACATTACGATAAGAAAGAGCCATGAATCACAAATTAACGATCTCAACTTAAAACTGGAAGATAAGATCGCAGAGAGAACTATAGAATTGAATAAAACGGTTCTAGAACTTAAATCGGAGATCTTCAAAAGAAAAGAAGCAGAAAAAAAGATAAAGAAATCGTTAAAAAAAGAACGTGAATTAAACGATCTAAAAACAAAATTCGTTTCCCTTGTCTCGCACGAATTTAAAACACCTTTAAGCGGAATTCTAACCTCTGCTAGTCTTATTGGGAAATATGAACATAAAGAAGATCAACCCAAACGGAAAAAGCATATAAACACCATCCAGAACAAGGTGAAATACCTTAATAACATCCTTACAGATTTTCTATCTATAGAAAAACTAGAATCTGGAAAATCTAATTATAACATTAATCAATTTCCTCTAAAACGCTTAATTAAGGAAGTGTTGTATGACACCAATATGCTTTTAAAAAACGGGCAAAAGATAGTTTCCCCACGAGAGTTTAATGGCATCATAATACAATCTGATGAAAAAATTTTAGAGCTTATAATCTTTAATGTGTTGAACAATGCCATTAAATATTCTTCAGAAAATAGCACAATCACTTTGCGAATAGATGAATTTGAAGATAGCATAGTTGTCTCTATCCACGATACTGGTATTGGTATCCCTAAGGACGAACAGAAGTTTATTTTCAACAGATATTTTAGAGCTGCAAATGCCTTGTTGGATCAAGGCACAGGGATAGGATTAAATATTGTAAAAACTCATTTAGAGAATTTGGGAGGAACCATTTCCTTTAAAAGTGAAGAAAATATAGGAAGCACATTTACTTTGGAAATTCCTTTAATTTCAAATTTGGTAAAATTATGAGAACAGTTTTAATAATTGAGGACGACACCGCCCTAAGAGAAAATACTGCCGAGTTGTTAGAACTAGAAAATTATAATGTAATTATGGCTGCTAACGGTAATGAAGGTATAGAGCTGGCTCAATTGCATGTTCCAGATATTATTGTTTGCGATATTATGATGCCAGAGAAAGATGGCTATCAAGTTTTAGAGGAGCTCACTAAAGAAAACAAGACTTGCCACATTCCATTTATTTTTCTTTCTGCAAAGACCGAACATAAAGAAGTGCGAAGAGGGATGGATCTTGGCGCAGACGATTATATTACAAAACCATTTCTGGAAGAAGAATTAATTAGCGCAATAGAGAGCAGATTGGCAAAAGCACATCTTCTAGAATTGGTGAACTACCAATCTATAAACGATAAGTTTCAAGACATAAGTGATTTAAAAAATTATTTTGACAATTATGGAGAATTAGCTAGCTACGAAAAAGGCAGTTCTATTTATTTAGAAGGAGAACATGCCAATAAGGTCTATTTAATTCTGAAGGGGTTAGTAAAGACCCACAAAATGGATCAAAATGGAAAAGAATTGATCACCGCTATTCAAAAACCAGCTGAGTTTTTAGGATTCACTTCTTTTATAGATACTGTTTCTTATCAAGAATCGGCAACTGCGGTGGAGGATACCAAAATTGCAGGCGTATTCAAAAGCAAATTAAAGGAGTTGATTGCCGGCAGCCACAATTTATCTATGGAGCTACTAAATGTGCTAACAGATAATCTTTCCTTAACAAAAGAGCAGTTATTACAAATGGCCTATAGCTCGGTTAGAAAGAAAACCGCGCAAACCATAATTCAATTTGCAGAAGTTCTAGATAATAACATTCAAGAAGATATTAAAATATCCCGCAGCGATCTTGCAAGCGTAGCTGGGATAGCTCCAGAAAGTCTTATTCGTACGCTCTCTTCATTTAGAAAGGAAGGTCTTGTAGAGATAGATGGCAGAAATATCAAGATCTTAAAACTAAAAGAACTTCAGGATTTAGAATAAAATTTCATCAATTTATTCGATTTATCAAAAGTTGTAACTCATATGAGGATTGTCATTTTTTAGAATTGCATAGAAACCTAGCTTAGTATTAATAACTAAATATAGAATCATGCTAAAAATTCTAATTCCAACAGATTATTCTGAAAATGCAATGAATGCTATAAAATATGCATTGGAACTCTTTAAATATGAACGCTGTGATTTTTGCATTCTTCATGCGTATGCAGATGAAGTGTATGATAACCGAACTATTTTAACTCGCGCATTATTCGAAGAGTATAAAGAGGCTATTAAAAAACAGTCAGATAAACAACTACAAAAAATCCTATCAAATATTAAGGAGATCTCTCCAAATCCTCGTCATCAGTACGAAGCAGTTTCAAAATTTGGTAGTCTAATAGATGAAGTTAATGACCTGGTAGATAAAAATAAAATGGACATTGTTGTAATGGGTACCAGAGGTAGCAGCAATAATAAATCTACAGATTTTGGTAGCAATACCTTACAAGTGATGAAGTATATAAAATGCCCTGTGCTTGCAATTCCTAAGGGCTATAAAGAGATAAATTTACAGAAGATCTTATTTCCAACCAACTATCAGTTACCCTATAAACAACGGGAATTAAAACTGGTAAGTACCCTGGCAAAATGCTTTACTGCGGAAGTTAATTTTTTACACATCTCTAAATTTCCGAAGATTTCCTTCCGACAACAAGACAATATAGAATACGTTAAAAATATAATGAAGGATGCTAAGATAAAATTTCGGGATGCCGAGGGAGAAGATCTTATTAAAGTAATAAATCGTGAAATTGAAGAAGAGCACATAGATATGTTGGTGATGGTTAATTCGAGAAAATCATATCTGGAGAGCCTACTTTATCCTTCTACAGTTCAAAAAATAGGACTTCAAATTCAAATTCCTTTTTTGGTGCTTCAAAATTTATCTGGTTACTAAAAACATACAAGTATGATACGCGTACTTCTTCCAACAGATTTTTCTGAAAATGCAATGAATGCAATTTATTACGCCTTAAATCTTTTTAAGAACAAGGAATGTAAATTTTATTTATTGAACACCTATATCCCGTCCTCCTATGTGGTTGGTAGCATGCCAAATAATTTCTCTGCCTTACAAATGGAGAACATTATGCAAGAGAATTCCAACAGACGTTTAGTAGAGATCAAAGAAAAGCTAAAAAAAAGTTCAGCTAAAGAGTATCACAAATTCAAAACTATTTCTTCTTTCAATATTCTTACTAATGAAATTAAAAGAATAACACAAACCAAAAATATAGATTTTATAATAATGGGCACACAGGGAGCAGCTAGTGAAGCCGAAGTTTTTATGGGAACCCAGACAATGTATACAATTAAAAAAGCAAAATGTGTGGTAATTGCCATTCCAGAAGAATCCAAAATCGAAAATCCTAAAAACATTCTTTTTCCTACCGATTTTAAAATAAATAAAGCAAACCCATTTCTACCTAAACTAAAACAGGTTTGCGAACTAAACGCTGCTAACATTTTTTTCCTAAATGTAGATCATGGGGCAGCGCTTTCTACAGAGCAGCTTTCAACAAAAAAATGGCTTCATAAATATTTTCAAGCTTATAATCCTCAGTTCCATTTCGATATGGATATTGGGCTTTTAGAAGCTGTGGAGACTTATCAGAAAAAATTCAATATCAATCTGTTAGCCATGGTTCATAACAAACATAATTTCTTCGAAAATCTGTTGTTCCGGCCTGTGGTAAATCAATTTGCGTATCACACTAAAATCCCATTTTTAGTGCTTCCTTCTTCTGAATAAGCCTCCTTTGTGATTTTAGTTTTAACTGAAGTAACCTTTGATAATTATCATAGTTTAAAAATAGTTTCAGATTTAATTTTAAGTGATTAACCAAGATTTAAGCATTATGAAAAAGAATATCTTATTACCAACAGACTTTTCTAGAAATGCGTGGAATGCAGCAATGTATGCTAGAGAATTATACAAGAATGAAGAATGCGTTTTTTATTTAATGAATGGATTTAGCAATGCTTATGTAGCATTAGGAGATATGAATTCTTCAGCAAGCGAGAGTAATTTTTTTGATACCGCTCAGGAAACTTCATTGGTTAGCTTAGAAAAAGCGCTAAAACGCATTATGATTAAACCTGCTTACCCTAATCATACTTATAGAACCTTGGCTTATTTCGACCTACCATTAGATGCAATTAAAACTGCTGTGGACGAAAAAGATATAGATGTAATTGTAATGGGTTCTAAAGGGGAATTAGATAATGTGGTTAACGTTTTTGGGAGTACCACGATTGCAGTCATGGAAAAAGTTAGGATCTGTCCAGTACTTGCTATCCCGGGAGATCTAACATATAAGGAACCTAAGGAGATTGTTTTTCCAACTAATTATAAGATTCATTTTAAAAGAAGAGAATTGCAACATTTATATGAGATCTCTAAACTCACAAATGCTGCGATTAGAATATTGCACGTAAAAGATGATATTAAACTCACTGTGAAACAGAAGAACAACAAGAAACTTCTGGAAAACTGTTTTGATGGATTAGAATATTCCTATCATGAATTAGATAATATTGGTTTTCTTGAAGGCTTACAAAACTTTGTACAAAGCAGGGGTAGTGATATGATAGCTCTATTAAATAAAAAACATGCGCTTTTTAATACCATTTGGATCCATCCAATTGTAAAAGATCTCGGGCACGATACAGAAGTGCCTGTATTGGTAATGCATGAACTTAAAAATTAATAGTCATAGAAAGTGTAGGGATCTTGATAAATCAACTAAAAGAACATTTAATTGAAGCTTATTGTAAAATAAAGAACAACCATCCTACTCTTCCCTACTTGATCCATGGAAAGCCTTTAGCCATCGAAAATTTAGGAGTTTAGATAAAAGACACATATAACTAGAATTATAAAATTCCATAGATAAATGAAACTTTTCAGCTCGATATAGGAGTGATCGTTATCATTTCATCCTAGTTGCTATAAAGTTAATTTTAAATCAATCAAAATTTGAAATTATGAAAACTGCAGATCAAAATGTAAAATATGTAGAGTGGCGAAGTACAGAAGAAATGCACGCAAAAACTGTACGATGGATCTCTGAGTTGGAGTTTGTAAAAACAGAGCAGCATTTTCTTGAAGAACTTATAGAGGAAAACACATTGAACATTCTCTCGGTGAACACCTTTTCACAAAGCAAGGAGTTGATAACTCATCTTTCGAAAACAGAAATGAAAGTAAATGCACTATTTCTACAAGTACAGCGGCATAATAATAAATTAGATATGCTTGTTAAGACCGAAGAGGCAAAACAAGTAAAAGATAATGTAAAAGAAATGCATTACGAGTTGGAAGCAGCAGTCACAAGCTTTTTATCTGATTTTAAAGAATTAAAAACCGATGTTTTTAACCTCATAAAATCTATAATTAAAATAAATAAACAACGCAGATTGCTACAATGATATTCTGAAATCTGAATTAGAACCATCTTAACTATTTTCAAAATTGAAACTTTTCTTCACCGTATTCTCTTGAATTAATTGAACAAGCCTAAACCTTTAAGTCACAAAACTTATCTACAAATTTTGAATACCTGACAACCCTCATATTCTCTCGCCTCATGTAAGGTTATTTTTGAAGATCTCAAATAAATCTAATTATGAATTCCAGGTTAATTTCAAAATACAACGTTTCCGGTCCCAGATATACCAGTTATCCAACGGTACCTTATTGGGATAATAAAAAATTCTCACTTAAAAAGTATAACGAAACGCTTACAACAAGTTTTAAAGAGACCAATTCCAGCGAAGGAATTAGCATTTACATTCACCTTCCGTTTTGCGAAAGTCTGTGTACTTTTTGTGGCTGCACCAAACGAATTACCAAAAACCATTCGGTGGAAATTCCTTATTTACAATCGGTGATCAAGGAGTGGGAAATGTATTGTGATCTTTTAGATGAAAGACCCGTAATTCAAGAGCTTCATTTAGGTGGTGGCACGCCAACTTTTTTTTCAGCAGAAAATTTGAATCTGCTGTTAGATGGAATTTTTAGAATTTCAACTAAAGCTGAAGATGCCGAGCTCAGTTTTGAAGGACATCCCAACAATACTACTAAAGAGCATCTAAATTTATTTTCTGAATTAGGTTTTAAAAGAGTTAGTTATGGCGTTCAAGATTATAATAAAAAAGTGCAATTATCCATTCACCGACTTCAACCTTTCGAAAATGTAAAAAAAGTAACTGAAGAAGCACGTGAAGCTGGTTTCACCTCGGTTGGACACGATATAATTTATGGCTTACCTTTTCAAACGAAAGAAGATGTTATATACACCATAGAACGCACGAAAGAGCTCATGCCAGACCGTATTGCTTTTTATAGTTATGCACATGTACCTTGGATAAAAGGCAATGGCCAAAGAGGCTATAAAGACGAAGATCTGCCAACAGCCGAAGAAAAAATCGCGCAATATGAAATGGGTAAAAAAATGCTATTAGCGGCGGGTTACTTTGAAATTGGAATGGACCATTTCGCGCTTATTACAGACAGCCTTAACGATGCAATAGAATATAACACCCTGCACCGTAATTTTATGGGATATACCAATTCCAAAACCCAAGTGATGATCGGGTTAGGAGTTTCGGCAATTAGTGATAGTTGGTATGGATTTGCCCAGAATGTAAAAGGTGTAGAGGAATATCAGAACTTAATTAAAAACAATATTTCACCAATTTACAGAGGGCATATTCTCACCAATCAAGATCTTGTAATTAGAAAACACATTTTAAATTTGATGTGTAACTTTAAAACAACCTGGTTTAAACAAGATGATTTTTTCGATGAACTTCCACAAGTAATGCTCGCATTACGGGAAATGCAAAGCGATGGTTTGGTAGAATTAGATACCAATTTTTTAAGAATCACACAGAAAGGAAAAGCTTTTGTACGAAACGTTTGCATGGCTTTCGACCTAAGACTTCAAAAGAACAAACCCGAAATGAAAGTATTTTCCATGACGGTTTAACGAGTATTTCTAAATAACACTTCATAAAAAAGGGTCGGAATTTCCGACCCTTTTTACTTTTTAATTATCTTTTTAGATCTTCATTGTGATTACCGGAATCTTGGAATGATTGGCAATATCTTCTCCATAGCTTCCGTAGAAAAAATGACTTAAACCTCTGCGGCCATGCGTTGGGATAATTATTACATCTACATCATTAACATTACAATAGCTAAAAACTCCGCTTTCTAAGCTATAATCGGAATAGTATTTAATTTCCGGAGGATCTATTTCATTTAGTTCTGTGGCATCTAAAAATTTGGAGTATTTTTCATTCATCTCGCCTGTGCTTTGGAAATATTCCGGCAGTTTAATAAACAGCAGTTCCAATTTGCAGTCAAAATTCAGAAGAAAATCTCTAGCTTTAATATAGGCTGCAACAGATTCCACATCCAGATTGGTAACAAAAACAGCTTTTTTTATATTGAATTTTTCCACTCGCTCTTTTACAACCAGAACAGGAATTTCTGAAGTGCGAACCACTTTCTCTGTATTGGATCCAATAAAGATATCTGAAAACCCATTTACCCCATGAGAACCCATAATAATAAGCTCGGCTTCAAACTCCTTGGCAATATCATTAATCTCAGTAAAAACTTTGTAGTTTCTAATGGTTTCTGTGATCTCAATATCTTTTAAATAAGGTTTATCCAAAAACTCTTCAAACTTTTTCTTGGCAAGTTTCATATAATACATCGCATTAAATACTTGCGCTTCTTCATCTTGAGTTAAAAATGCATGCGATAGCCCCAACATATGCACCACAACTATAGATGCATTATTATTTTTAGCAATATTTGCAGCTACTTCAAGTGCGTATTCAGAATATTCGGAAAAATCTACCGGAACTAGAATTGTTTTCATGATCTATAGTTTTAGTTAAACTGAAGCTTTTACAGATACCTATTGGCATCTTCTTCAATGTTATAAGTACTTTACGAATCTAGTTTGCATCTGAATTAAAAAATATGACTGCCATCAGATTTTTACAGATTTCCTTTTCTAAGCTATTTCTAATAAACTTTCAAGCATTTCTAATTGTGCATATAAAAGTGGCTTTATCACTTTCATTTTAAGTTGGACATAACTTTAATAGTTAGCTGCAGAAAACATGGCTATATTTATATTTTTAAGACCTGTTCGACCGTAAAAAATTTAAGCAGCTACACTTTACAAAGTAGCTTCAGTTATATAATTCAATTTTATAATACTCAAATCCTTGCAAAAAACATTTAACGATAAAGGCGAAATTTTTAATCTCCTGTTTGAAGCAGCTTCAGAAGGGATCATTGTGGTAGATGATACTCAGCATATTGTTGCAGCAAATTTGGCTGCAGAGAATATGTTTGGATATGAAAAAGATGAATTAAATAATCAGCCTTTAAATCTTTTAATCCCAAAAAAATATCACGGCAACCATCCTAAACATTTTGAGAATTTTATAGAAAACAGTGAGAAACGCCAAATGGGTCATGGGCGTGTGCTCCACGGAATTAAAAAAGATGGTTCTCTGTTTCCTGTTGAAGCAGGTCTTAATCCATTTAAAAAAGATGGGCATGAGTTTGTCATGTCTTTAATAATAGATATTAGCGTACGAATGGCTACCGAGCGCGAGATCTACGACCTTAACTCACATCTCGAGGAAAAGATACGAACCCGAACTGGCGAACTTAGCGAAAGCATTAGCAAATTAGAGGTGCTTAATAAAAATCTTCAGAACGAGATATCCAAAAGGAAAGCTGCTGAAGAAAAAATAAAGGATGCACTTCAAAAAGAAAAAGAACTTAACGAACTTAAAACAAAATTCCTTTCGTTGGTTTCGCATGAATTTAAAACTCCGTTAAGCGGAATATTAACTTCTGCAACTCTTGCCGAAAAATATACCGAAAACGAGCAACAGGAAAAAAGAGAAAAACATCTTGGCACCATTAGAAATAAGGTGCATTACCTTAATAACATCCTAAACGATTTTTTATCTATAGAACGCTTAGACAGCGGGAAAGGTCAATATAAATATGCTCCTTTTAGCCTAAAAAGACTTATAAATGAAGTGGTTTATAACGCAAACGTCACTTTAAAAGATGGTCAGGAAATTCTATATCCTAAGGATATTACAGATGAAATTCTTCATCAGGATGAAAAGATCTTGGAGTTAGTACTTTCCAACATTTTAGGTAATGCTATTAAATATTCTCCAGAAAACACCACGATAAAATTTGATTTCGAATTAACTAAAAGCAAAATAATATTCAACATAGAAGATGACGGTCGTGGGATTCCAAAAGAGGATCAAAAACATATTTTTGAAAGATATTTTCGCGCAGAAAATGCATTGCTAGATCAAGGAACAGGCATCGGTTTAAACATTTCTAAAACCCATTTAGAAAATATGGGCGGACACATTAGCTTTTTAAGTGAAGAAAATAAAGGCACGCATTTTACCATTGAGCTGCCATTGTTAACCCCAGAAAATAACAAGAAATGAAAAAAATATTACTGATAGAAGACGATGTTACTGTAAGAGAAAATACTGCAGAATTACTGGAGCTTTCAGAATATAAAGTTATTACTGCCAACGATGGAAAAAAGGGTTGCATTAAAGCGCAGCAAGAACTTCCAGACATTATTATTTGCGATATCATGATGCCGGAAATGGATGGTTATGGCGTACTTCAGGAACTTAGCACCAATAATCTAACCGCACATATTCCATTTATCTTTCTTTCTGCTAAGACAGAACATAAAGATATAAGACGCGGAATGGACCTGGGCGCCGATGATTATCTTACTAAACCTTTTGAAGAAGTAGATCTTTTAAGCGCCATAGAAAGCAGATTGGCAAAGGTTTCAATTTTAAATTCATTACCAAAAGAAGAAGATTCTATAGAGGACACGGGAAAACTGAAAAATCTATCGGAGCTTAGGGAACAGTTCGAAAAATATCAACTTTTAGAATTTAAAAAAGGTGATTTTATCTACGAAAAAGGCAAGCATTCCAATTTCTTCTATCTGGTTAAGCGCGGTGTTGTAAAAACGCATCATAACGACGATAAGGGGAAAGAACTTATTACTTCTCTTTATAAAACTGGAGATTTTTTCGGGAATTCTAGCGAAGATCCGCAAGCTTCTAATCCAGATTATGCCACTGCAATGGAGACTACCGAGCTGTATGCAGTATCTCGAGAAAGCTTTTATGACTTATTGCTGCATAATCCACATATCAGCATTAAACTGGTGGAAATTCTTAACAACAACCTAGTTGGACTAAAGAAACAATTAATGAATATGGCCTATGGCTCTGTTCGGAAAAAAACCGCCAATACCATTTTGCTTTTTGCTGAAAAAATTGAAAAATATCCCTTGCAAACCATTCGCATTTCAAGATCGGATCTTGCAAGTGTTGCCGGAATGGCTCCAGAAAGTTTAATTAGAACGCTATCTGAATTTAAAAAAGAAGGCCTGATAGAAATTGAAGGGAGAAATATAAAGTTGATTAATTCTCAAGCTTTAAGAGAGATCGAATAATTCTAATTTTTAATGAGGCAGTAACTGATTTTCATCATTTTTAAAGGTGCATGCTTACTCTAATTTTGAGTATATTAATTAGAACCTGCACGAATGAACGTCTTAATTCTGTCAGATTTTTCAGAAGTGTCTGAAAATGCCGGCAGGTATGCCTTAGATTTTCTAAGAGATACGCCATCCACGATTACGCTTCTTAATATTCAAGATGTCAATTTGAATATAGAATCTAGCGAAAAGCTGGGCAAGCAGATGCTGGTTATTTCTGAAAAGATGCATACTTCAATAGATAATTTGAAAGCATATAGCAGCAATCCAAAACACAGGTTTAAACTCAATCTTTCCTTAGATAATTTGATCACTGCAGTACGTAGATGTGTTGAAGAGAAAAAGATAGACCTCATCTTTATTGGCGCTGCAAGCAAAAAAGAACGCAAACATCCTCTGCTGGGGAATCATGCCTACGAGATAATTCAAAAAATTAAGTGCAATATCATGGCAGTGCCAAATAAGGCGCAATTTGTTATGCCTAAACGTATGCTTTTGCCAATAGATTATTCTGTGCTTTCAGAATGGAGATCGTATCAGATCTTAAAGGATAAGAATTATGTGAAAAGTGAAAGTTTAACCTTACTGAATATCAATGAAAATGACACCAATTTCCAGAATAAACAGATGATCCAAGATCTATGGGAAGGTGATTCTGAAAGTACGATGGAATTTGAATCTCTTAGTAAAAACAGCTTTTTCGACACCGATTTTTTATTAGAGATCCAGGAAAAATTTGATGTTATTGTTATTCTAGGAAAGAACCTGAGTATTTCAGATAAACTACTACACAGCCGGTATGGTTTGTTTTCTAAGATCAAAAACAAATTACCAATTTTAATTCTTCACGATTAAGTCTTAAAAACTTGTTTTAAGACTCTCCCACATTTATTCTCTTATCTATTTTTCTGAATTCAAACTACCTCAAACCTTCAAAAGCGATTCTCTCTAATTCCTCTCTAAAATCTGGATGCGCAATGCTTATTAATGCTTTGGCTCGCTGTTTTAAATTTTTTCCGAAGAGATCTACCACGCCATATTCTGTAACTATATAATGTACATGCGCTCTTGTGGTTGTAACCCCAGCACCCTCTTTAAGAAAAGGTACAATTTTACTGAAGCCTTTATTGGTGATAGATGGCAGTGCAATGATCGCTTTTCCACCTTCAGATAAAGAGGCTCCGCGAATAAAGTCCATTTGTCCTCCAACTCCAGAAAATTGATATTTCCCGATAGTATCTGCACAAACTTGTCCCGTAAGATCTATTTCTATTGCTGAATTAATTGCCGTTACTTTCGGGTTTTGACGAATGATGGCCGTATCGTTAGTGTAAGCAGCTTCCTTAAAATGAACTATGGGATTATCATTTATAAAATCATATAATTTTTGAGATCCTACCGCAAAACATGTAACTAATTTGCCAGGTTTCACGACTTTTTCTTCACCCGTAATAACTCCTTTTTCAATTAAAGGCAGGATGCCATCAGAAAACATTTCAGTATGAATCCCGAGTCTTTTATGATGAGTAAGATTATTGAGTACCACATTTGGAATACCACCAATTCCCATTTGCAAGGTGGCGCCGTCTTCCACGAGATCTGCTACGAATTTCCCTATTTTAAGTTCAGTTTCTGAAGCTGCAGAAATATGGGAAGTGTGAATGGGTTGATCCATCTCTATGGCTACATCTATCTGGCTAATATGAATTATCCCGTCACCATGAGTTCTAGGAACTTGCTTATTTACCTGGGCAATCACTTTTTTTGCTGAATGGATCGCAGCTAAAGTTATATCTACCGAAACTCCTAACGAACAATATCCATGCACATCTGGCGGAGAAACTTGAACA
Source organism: uncultured Antarcticibacterium sp. (assembly GCA_964636585.1). Taxonomy (GTDB): domain Bacteria; phylum Bacteroidota; class Bacteroidia; order Flavobacteriales; family Flavobacteriaceae; genus Gillisia. The sequence goes on along the minus strand of CAZWSP010000002.1, from coordinate 26,313 downwards.
AAAGCCACATCTATTGGTAAAATATTTCTTTTGAAGAGCAGGTGGATCTCACTTAAAAATATTGGAATATAAGACCCGTAATTCGAGTTTACGGCACCCCGAACATTACTACCCACGAAACAAGAGTTAGTCACAAAAGTTTTATTGTAAGGCGCCTGGGTATATATAGCTTCCCCTTCGGTATGCATATGTAAGATCTCTATATCCTGCAGTTCTTCATATCGTGCACAAAGTGTGTCTATCAACAAATTAGGGGTCATAGCAGCGCCCTGAAGAAAAACTCGTTGGTGAGATCTCACTTCTTTTACCGCTTCTTGTGGAGAGACTATTTTCAAACTTTTCATGGTGTACTATTTTATAATTTGGGGATTTCTAAAGCCTTTAAATTTTTCTAATGTGCTACTTTAAGATCGAATTGCACTTCTATCATCTCATCTACTTCTATAAGTCCGAGTGCTTTTTTTGGTGGCACCAAGCCAAAATCTCTTATATTCATTTTTAGCTTGCCTTTATAACCATCTGCATTTACAAGAACCGGCATAGTATAGGTGTTGCTTTTACCAGCTATTTGCATGGTAATATAGGCTTTAACATATTCTCCTGCCAAAGCTTCAATTTTATTAAGCGCGATAACTATTTCAGGATATTTCTCGCAAACGAGCAGATCCTGAAAATCTGAATTCATTCTTTTGTTTCCGCAGTCGAAACCTTCAGTAAGTAACTTAAGCTTCAGATGACTGAAATGAATGAAATTTTCATTCTTTATGTATTTGATTTCTTTGGGATCTGTGATAAGTTCAATATTGAATTTACAATCAAATTTATTCACATTAGTACTTCCAGAAATAATTAGTTCACTTTCGGGCAGTATTGTAATGGTTCCTTTTTCAAAATCTTTTTGTGCATAGCTGAATACTGTGCTAAATAAAATTACCAAACAAGTGAAAAGCTTTTTCATGATCAAGAATTTGAGATTGGTTAAATTATTTCGGGCAGAATATTTAAGTTTTGAAACCTAATACCCTGCCCGAAAAACATTCTTTAATTTTTAGAAGCTAATGGCGGCTTCCACCATTAGTCCGTTGAATTTTCCATCGCTATGGATATCGGCTAGTGGATAGTCATTATATTTCTGGTTCACATATTCTAATTTCATCAGGATATTTTGAGTCATGAACCAACCTGCACTTACTTGTAAACGATTAACATCTACGTTTTCTCCACTTTGCAGTTCACCGTCGGCTATACTATATCTTCCTCCTAAATAAAGATCTTCATTGCTTCCAAATCTGTAAACAAGTTCTCCAGAATAGTGGTTCCAAACTCGTTCATTAGTTTCAGAAGAAGCTTTTCCTTTTGCTCTTTCATAAATTCCGAAGAACTCTAGTCCGCCAAATTTCACGAATGGATTTATCATGATAGAGGTAAGTTCGTTTTTAAGTCCTGGGTTTACTCTTCCAGATCTAAAACCATCTCCATTGCCATCTACATCTGTAAACATGTTATAATATCTAGCTCCAGAACGGTCACCACTATAAAGGTAAGCGCTTGCAGTTTGGGCAGTATGATACACAGATCCTGTTAATCTAAATCTTAGATCTTCACTTATAGTAGCATCGTATCCTAATTTAGCAACAAAAGATGGGCTTGTAGTATCTGGATTTTCTACAGATTGATTTAATTTTCCGTTGGTCATACCTACCATTCCAAGCCATCCACTAGAAAAATAATATACCTCTGCTCCTACTTCTGTAGTAAAACTATCCATTAAATAGTTCCCAATAAAAGGGTTGTATAAAGACATGGCATTATCTGTTCTTCTAAAGTGAGCATCTCCATAATTCACTTCCATATGCCCAATTTTGATCCTCATATGGTCCATAAGACCTTGAGCAAAACCTTCACTTATAAAATTAAGTTTATCTACTTGTAGATATCCTCCTTTTACATAAGTTTCGGTATGGTGTTGTGAAGATAAATAGGTTCTAAGATGCATTCTAACTCCATCATACAAGGCAACATCCAGATCTAAATTTGCTGTTGCAAGGTTAAAGTTATATCCAACTTCTTCTAAAACTGGAGTAGCTGCATTATTCGAATTTTCATGATCTAATGCCTGAAACTGTATCGTAGAAGCTCCTCCTATTCTTACATGAAGTCCATCGAAAGTGGTTACACTATCCTTTGGTGCTTCAAATTGATTCACTCCTCTTTGATCTGGATTTCTATAGTTGTCCAGATCTCTCTGATTCTGTGCCATTGCCGGCAATGTTAAGATTACCATTAAGGCTAAACTTAGGTAACGTGTAATATTTTTCATCTTGAATGTATTAATTGGTTGAGATTATTTATTAAAATGTGATTCAAATTTTACCACTACAGTTTCGCCAGTTTTAATGGTTCCAAACATAGCTGTGGGCGCTTCTACTTTATAATCGGTCATATTAAGCTTATATTGACCTTTTAGTACAAGCTGATTGGAATTAGAACTTAAATCGAAATTGAGGTTGATGTTGTTTTTAACACCAGCAATAGTAAGACATCCGGTAGTTTTTACTTTGTAGGTATTCCCAGAACTCTTTTCTATACTATTTACTTTCTCTAACTTGTAAATGATGTTCTTATTGGCATCTGTATTTAAAGCACTATATATGTTCTTGTCCATCCCGCCTTTTCCACTTACTAAACTTTCTGCTACCACGTTAAATTCTAATTTATCGATCTGCTCAAGTTTTCCATCATCAAATTTTACGCTGAGCACGCCTCCGGTATTTTCGGCTTCAATGGTCCAGTCGTGAATATTGGAAGTTCCGTCCACCAAAACACTGGAAGCCTTATTGTTCAATTTATACGTTTGTGCATTTACTCCGTAGCTAAAAAGAAGTACTGCGGTTAACACTAATAATTTGCTGTATGCTTTCATATCTATTATGTTTTTAAGTCTATACAAATGTGAGGTGATAGTGCTTTTTAAATAATGATGAATGTCAGTATTTAGGAGATTTCAGATGATTACGCTTTCCAGTGTTTAAGCGTAATTACATGACAGCAGTCATATTTTAAAGCCTGTAAATCCATAAAATTCGCGTTCCTAACTATTTAAGATTATGGTGACTTGTTATCATTGTGGAGAAGGTTGTATAGATGAGATCATACACTTTGAAGAAAAAGAATTTTGTTGCTCTGGATGTAAAACAGTGTTCGAAATTCTAACTTCCAACAATCTTACTTACTACTACGATCTGGAGAAAACTCCGGGAAACAGTCCTATTAATAAGGAAGGGAAATATGATTATCTGGACAATGCAGATATCATAGAAAAATTGGTAGAATTCAACGATCTAGATACACAGATCATTTCTTTCGTGATCCCTAGTATTCATTGCAGCTCATGTATTTGGATCTTAGAAAATCTGAACAAATTAAATAAGAACATTAAAAACTCACAGGTAGATTTTCCCAAAAAATCTATTCGGATAACGTATAACTGTGAGCAACTTTCTTTAAAGGAATTAGTGATCTTACTAAATAGAATTGGATACGAACCTTCAATATCTCTTGAGAATTACAATAAAAAATCCTCTAAAATAAATAGAACCCTTATTTACAAATTAGGGGTTGCAGGCTTTGCATTTGGGAATATTATGTTCTTATCCTTTCCGGAATATTTTGAAGTTCAGGAATTCTGGTTAGATCAATTTAAAGGATTATTTCACTGGCTCATGTTCGGTTTTTCCTTGCCTGTTGTATTCTATTCGGGATCAGATTATTTTGTTTCTGCCTATAAAGGCTTGCGGGCAAAGTTGCTAAATATAGATGTGCCTATCGCATTAGGAATTGCCGTGTTATTTATTCGAAGTTCTGCGGAAATTATTCTGAATCTAGGAACCGGCTTTTTTGATAGCCTTAGCGGACTGGTTTTCTTTTTACTTCTCGGAAGATATTTTCAGCAGAAAACATACTCCTACCTTTCTTTCGAAAGAGACTATAAATCGTACTTCCCAATTGCAGTTACTAGATTAAGAAATTCAGTTGAAGAACAGGTACAAGTTTACAATATTAAAAAAGGCGACCGAATTATAATTAGAAATGAAGAATTACTCCCGATGGATGCAATTCTTATAAAGGGAAATGCAGCAATAGATTATAGCTTTGTAACTGGAGAGGCAGTTCCTGTACATAAAAAAAGTGGCGATAAACTTTTTGCTGGAGGAAGACAACAAGGAGGTCTAATAGAAATTGAAGCTCTTAAAGCAGTTCAACAAAGTTATCTCACCAAGCTTTGGAGCAACGAGGTTTTCAACAAAAATAAAGAGACCAGTTTTCAAAGTCTCACTAATCAAATAAGTAAAGGTTTTACGATTAGCGTTCTAAGTATCGCCCTAATTTCTGGAGTATTCTGGCTTCTTTACGATCCATCGAAAGCGCTAAATGTTTTTACAGCAGTTCTCATTATTGCCTGTCCTTGTGCTATTGCTTTGGCAGCTCCTTTTACACTGGGAAATTTACTTCGCATTTTTGGTAAGCAGAAATTTTATCTGAAGCAGGCTTCTGTGATCGAACAAATGGTAAAAATAGACTGCATTGTATTCGATAAAACCGGTACAATAACAACCAATAAACGAAACAGTATTTCCTACGAAGGAATTGAGCTTACAAGATCTGAAGAGGAATTATTAGGAGGTAGCCTTCGTGGGTCTAACCATCCATTAAGCAGATCCCTTTATCAGATCCTAAAAAACAATAATATCGTCACCCCAGATGAATTTCTGGAGCATACCGGAAAAGGGATTGAAACCACCTATAAAAACAGCCGTATTAAAATTGGCTCTGCAGATTTCGTGCATCATAATTCAAATTCTAAAGAATCTAGCACTTTTAAAAAACCAGAAAAAACTTCGGTACATGTTAGCAGCAATAATATTTACAAGGGTTGTTTTAGCTTCAAAAATGCATATCGGGATGGTGTTTCGCAATTATTCGAAGAATTAAGTTTTAATAAAGACCTCATCATTCTCTCTGGAGATAATTCCGGAGAACGTGAGAATTTGAAACAATTGCTGCCAAATAATACGAAAATGTATTTCGATCAGCAACCTGGACATAAGTTAGAATTCATTAAACGTCTTCAACAAAATGGAAAAAAGGTGATGATGGTAGGCGACGGACTTAACGATGCGGGTGCATTAGCACAAAGCGATGTTGGTATAGTGATCTCTGAAGATATCAACGTCTTCTCCCCTGCTTGCGACGGAATTTTAGATGCATCCGAATTCAGAAACCTCAGCGCTTTTATACAGCTCTCAAAAAATGGGGTTAGGATCATAAAATGGGCATTTCTACTTTCTCTGGCATATAATATTATCGGACTTTCCTTTGCTGTTACCGGGCATCTAAGACCGGTAGTAGCGGCAATCTTAATGCCTTTAAGCAGTATAAGCATTGTGATATTTACGAGTATCGCAACACAACTTTTCAGCAGAAAAATAACTAAAGATTTAAAAAACCAGCAGTATGACCTCTAAAAATCAGATCTATAATCTCTTTTTAAGAGAGGATTTTTCGGCCAAGGAAATGGTGAGCTACTTGTATCGGGAAATATCGATAGAACATGAAACTAATAGATCCCGAGCGGTACTAGAAAGCTTAGAGCTTATCGTAGATCAATTAAAAATAGAAGTCCATAATTCAAAATGTCATCTAATTCATACTATAGAAATACAACTTAGATCGCTTACCAATAACCTTCATGAAGTGATGCGTTTTTTGGAGAAAATCATCAATAGAAGCATCTCAAAGTTTAAGAACGGAATTGATTATAAGCTTAAAAAGCTACAACAAATGAGTCATGAAATTGCGGTTTTAGGCCTATATCTGGAAGTTTAAAATCGGTTTTGTATTCCTATAAATAAGGAGTTTTTTAATTGTTTCCCGCAAAACCTGATGCTCGTCATTTTTTCAGCTTGCCTACACAAATACTTTTACGCCAGAATAAAAAAACTATGAATATCATTTATATGTTACTGGGAATTAGTGTGGTGGTTGCAGTCATATTCTTCGTTGCCTTTTTGGTATCAGTCAAAAAAGGGCAATATGACGATGTATATACCCCTGCGGTTCGAATGCTTTTTGAAGACGAACTGGTCAAACCTAACCAAACAAAAGATCAACCTACTTCTAAAGAGAAATCCAACTAACTATGGAATTACAGCAGTTTTACTACGATAATAAGATCGTAAAGAAATTTATTATCGCCACCATGTTTTGGGGTTTGATTGGGATGAGCGTAGGTTTATTACTCGCTTCAATGTTCTTATTTCCAACCATAACCGATGGAATTCCATGGTTGAGTTTTGGTAGATTAAGACCTTTACATACCAATGCTGTGATCTTTGCATTTGTGGGAAATGCCATTTTTGCCGGGGTCTATTATTCCAGTCAGCGACTTTTAAAAGCCAGGATGTGGAGTGATTTTCTTAGTAATTTCAACTTTTGGGGATGGCAGGCAATCATTATTGCTGCAGCCATTACCCTCCCAATGGGATTTACCTCTTCCAAAGAATATGCAGAACTGGAATGGCCTATAGATATTGCTATCACCTTAGTTTGGGTTGCTTTTGGAGCAAATCTAATTGGAACTATGATCAAAAGAAGGCAACGTCACTTATACGTTGCTATTTGGTTTTACCTCGCCACATTTGTTACTGTGGCGGTGCTTCATATAATTAATAATATTGAAATTCCAGTAAGTGCTTTCAAAAGCTATTCTGTGTATTCAGGAGTTCAAGATGCGCTGGTACAGTGGTGGTATGGGCATAATGCCGTGGCCTTTTTCCTTACTACTCCTTTCCTTGGGTTAATGTACTATTTCGTGCCAAAGGCCGCCAATCGACCTGTTTACTCCTATAGACTTTCCATAGTCCATTTTTGGTCGCTTATTTTTATTTACATCTGGGCCGGACCTCACCATTTATTATATACTTCATTACCGGATTGGGCTCAAAATCTAGGAGTTGCTTTTTCTATAATGCTGCTCTTCCCTTCTTGGGGTGGAATGATAAACGGATTATTAACCTTGCGTGGGGCTTGGGATAAAGTAAGAGTAGATCCCGTTCTAAAGTTTATGGTGGTTGCAATTACCGGATATGGTATGGCCACTTTTGAAGGGCCAATGCTTTCACTTAAAAATGTAAATGCCATTGCGCATTTTAGTGATTGGATCATTGCTCATGTTCATGTTGGCGCCTTAGCCTGGAATGGATTTTTAACTTTTGGGATGCTCTATTGGATGGTTCCTCGATTATTTAAAACCAAATTATGGTCTACTAAACTAGCAAATGTCCATTTCTGGATAGGCACGCTCGGTATCATTATGTATGCCTTGCCAATGTATGTTGCCGGATTTGTCCAGGCATCTATGTGGAAACAATTTAATCCCGATGGAACGCTTACTTACGGAAACTTTTTAGAAACAGTTACTGAAATTATGCCGATGTACTGGATGCGTGCCATTGGAGGTAGCCTATACATTGTTGGAGCAATTGTAATGCTTTACAATATAATTAAAACCGCGAGACAAGGAAGCGCTGTAGAAGACGAATTAGCTGAAGCCGCAGCGCTTACTCGTGTTACTCCTAAACGAATTAAAGGAGAAGCTTATCATAGTTGGTTGGAAAGAAGACCGGTAAAACTTACCATTTTCGCCACCATAGCCATTCTTATAGGAGGAGCAGCACAAATTATCCCTTCTTTATTGGTAGACGATTATGTTCCTGTAATTTCTAGTGTAAAACCATATACCCCACTAGAACTCGAAGGTCGGGATATTTATATTCGTGAAGGTTGTGTTTCCTGTCACTCACAGATGGTACGGCCGTTTAGAAGTGAAGTAGAACGCTATGGCGAATATTCCAAAGCGGGAGAATATAGATATGATTTTCCTTTTTTATGGGGAAGTAAGCGCACAGGACCCGATCTACATAGGATAGGTCAAAAATATTCAGATAACTGGCACCTAAATCATATGTACGATCCGCGGAGTACTTCTGCAGGATCAATCATGCCAGCATATCAATGGCTCATCAAAGATAAATTGGACAAAAGCGATACTCAAACCAAAATGCGAGCCATGCAAACTCTCGGTGTACCATATTCTGATGCTGAAGTTGCCAATGCCGAAAAATGGATGTTAGCACAGGGAACTAAGATTGAAGAAAACCTTTATTCAGATCCAGATTTTGCTTCCACTTATGAAGCAGATAAAAAGTATGCTTCAGAAAATAATGAGGAATTCATAGAAATGCGCAATCGGGAAATTGTGGCTCTTATCGCATACCTACAACGATTAGGTACCGATATAAAAGCAAAAGATTTACAGGAAATATCTACTAATTAAAAAATAAGGCAATGTTCAAATTTGTAAAAGGCCCATTAGAAAGTATAGACGGTGTAGGGATCTATCCACTTATTTCCTTGCTTATCTTCTTCATCTTTTTTGTAGCGCTATTCTGGTGGGTGATCACCGCAAAAAAAGACTATATCAATCAGGTGAGTAATCTTCCATTGGATAAAGAGGACGTTTCAGATAATTCTAATCCACTTCAAAATTAGAAATTATGAAACAAGTATTTTCAATTTTAAGAATAATTGGTCTTGTTGCCATAGCTATTTTTCTAGCTGAAATAAGTGTAGAAAACAGCGATAAATCTGCTTTTGAAGTCTATCCATTTTTATGGATAATCATCGGTTTAGTAATTCTGTTTGCTATAGCAATAGAACTTTCTGTTGCAGCATTATACACTGTACTTTATAGAAGTTTAACTTCAGAAGCAAGAGAAAGATTCGATCTGGTGGAGCATTCAAAAACCGAAGCTAAGCTGGAATGGTGGAGAAAGAAATATAAAGACCTCTTAGATAAAAGATCAATAGAAACTGAAGAAGAAATAATCCTCGATCATGATTACGACGGTATTAGAGAATTAGACAATAATCTTCCTCCATGGTGGCTTTACGGATTTTATGCCAGTATCATTTTCGCTTTTGTCTACATGTTTAAATATCAAGTTTTTGGTGGAACCAATCAAAAGGAAGAATATCTAATTGAAGTTGCTGAAGCCGAATTGGAAATTGCAGCATACAAGAAAAATGCAACAGGATTACTCACTTTAAACACTGTAGAACTTTTAACTGAAGAAGAAGATCTGGAAGCCGGAAAATCCGTCTTTTTAGCCAATTGTATTGCGTGCCATAAGGCAGATGCAGGTGGAGGAATTGGACCAAATCTTACAGATGCTTATTGGATCCTTGGCGGCGGAATTAAAAATGTATTTAATACCATTACTGAAGGTGGTCGACCAGGAAAAGGAATGATCTCCTGGAAATCTGACCTAAAACCTGGCGAAATTGCTCAAGTAGCAAGTTATGTGCTCAGTTTAAATGGTACCACGCCTGCAGAACCAAAAGAACCCGAAGGTGAATTGTATGAAGACCTTACAGAATCTGAAGAGATAGCTGTCAAATAATAAAATATTCTATTTTGGAAAAGCAGGAGCACGAGAGATTTAGAGATAGTATTGGTACGTTAACCAAAGAAGGCAAACGATCTTGGGTATTTCCCAAAAAACCTTCAGGTGTGCTGTATACTTATCGCAAATATGTAAGCTATTTTTTACTTGCTTTTCTTACTGCTGCTCCATTTGTGAAAATAAATGGGAATCAGTTTTTAATGTTTAATGTGTTAGAACGCCGCTTCAATATTTTTGGCTTTCCATTCTGGCCACAAGATTTTTACCTTTTTGTGATCATTATGTTAATTGGAGTGATCTTCATAGCCCTGTTTACGGTGGCTTTCGGAAGGATCTTCTGCGGTTGGATCTGCCCGCAAACTATTTTTATGGAAATGGTTTTCAGAAGAATAGAATACTGGATAGAAGGAGATCGCGGGAAACAGATCCGTCTAGATAAGCAAGAATGGAACGCCGAAAAGATCCGGAAAAAAGGAATAAAATGGAGTATTTTTCTGTTGATCTCTTTTTTAATAGCCAACATTTTTCTCGCCTATTTAATAGGCAGTGACCGCTTGATACTTTATGTGCTGGATGGACCCGCAACTCATTTAAGCACGCTGCTTTCTTTAGTGATATTTACTGGAGTATTTTACTTTGTATTTGCATGGTTTAGGGAACAAGTTTGCATAATCGCTTGCCCTTATGGAAGATTGCAAGGAGTTTTGTTAGATACCAAATCTATTGTAGTTGCTTATGATCATAAACGTGGAGAAAAAGAGGCTGGCCGTTCAAAATTCAAAAAAAATGAAGATCGAGAAGCTAGTGGAAAAGGCGATTGTATAGATTGTTCTCAATGTGTAAATGTTTGTCCTACCGGGATAGATATTAGAAACGGAACACAATTAGAATGTGTGAATTGCACGGCTTGCATAGATGTGTGTAACGACATGATGGAAGCTGTAGATCTTCCAAAAGATTTAATTCGATTTGCAAGCGAAGAAAATATCGAGAAAAAGACCCGCTTCAAATTTACTGCGAGGTTAAAGGGGTACACAGCAGTGCTGTTCATCCTTACTTCAGTATTAATTGGAATGTTGTTTTTAAGAAGCGATCTGGAAGCAAATATCTTTAGGTTACCAGGACAACTTTACGAACATAAAGAAGGAACTCTTATCAGCAATGTTTACACGTATAAACTGCTAAATAAAACTTCTAAAGATTTCAAGAATATCCATTTCAAAATTGTTTCTCATTCGGGAAGTATAGAACCTGTAAAGGGCTACATCTTAGTTCCGGCGCTTGGAATGGCCGAAGGCACCTTGTTTATAGTGATAGACCAAAGCGCTCTTGAAAATGAAAAGGAAAAACTTAAAATAGAGGTTTATAGTGAAGATGTTTTAATTGAAACCACTAAAACCAACTTTCTGGGTCCAAGAAGTTATAGATAGGATTTTATAAATCTTTAAGAATCTCAAATTTACAGAAATCTATTTCAATAAATATTAAAAAACACGAGCTATGAAAATAAATTGGGGAATTGGAATGGTGCTAGTCTTAGCTGCGTTTATAAGCTTTATCATGTATTTCGTGGTGACCATGCTCACATCCAAAGAATACGATCAGGATCTTGTGGTAGAAGATTATTACAAGGCCGAATTGCATTATCAGGAAGATATAGATGCCGAAGAAAATGCGTTGGCATTAAAGGAAAATGTACGTGTTTTTAAAGCAAGTGGAACCTGGACCGTGGAGCTTCCTGAAACTATCGATTTAGAGAAAATTAAAGGCGCTATTCATTTATACCGGCCTTCAAATAAAATTCTAGATTTCGAAATTCCGCTTACTTCCCTTCAATCCCATCAAATAAAAATTCCCAATGATAAATTGGTTGACGGCCGTTGGAATATTTACGTAAACTGGACTAATAACAACACAGAATATTTATTCAAAAAAGAGATAAGTCATTAACTCATGCTTTTATCAGCCTTCATATTCGGACTATTAGGAAGTTTACACTGCGTGGGCATGTGTGGGCCAATAGCCTTTTTATTGCCTATAGACAGAGAAAATAATGCGAAAAAACTGTTTCAAATTTTTCTATATCACTTCGGAAGGCTTTTCGCATACAGCATTATTGGTCTTGCCTTTGGATTGGTAGGAAAAAGTCTGTCACTTTTTGGATTACAACAGCAACTTTCAATTTATATAGGAGTTCTCATGTTGATGGTAATATTAATTCCTACCCGCATCTTTAATAAATACAATTTTTCGAAACCCTTATTTGGAATAATAAGCAAAGTAAAAAACAGCTTAGGAAAAGAACTGAAAAAGAAAAAGCCAGACACTTTTTTTACTGTGGGATTTTTAAATGGATTTTTACCTTGCGGCTTAGTTTATATGGCAGTATTTGGAGCCATAGCAAGCGGCAACGCCTTACAAGGCTGTCTTTATATGTTGCTTTTTGGGATAGGAACTATTCCTTTAATGACAACCGCGATTTGGGTAGGAAACTTTTTATCTGGAAAAGTAAGGCAGCATGTAAGAAGAACGATCCCTGTTTTTTTAAGCATCATCGCAATTCTATTCATCTTAAGAGGTTTAGGACTTGGCATTCCTTATATCTCCCCAAAAGAGATGGTAGAAACTGTAGATTCACAATACAATTGCCCAATAATTACAACTAACTATTCTAAACCATAAATTATGATACTAAAAACAATTATCCCCTTGGTAAATTGGGGAATGGGAACCGCGCTTATTATCTTCTTTGGAATTGTATGTGTTGCCTTGGTAGCATTAGTGATTAGCATGATAAACAGCAATAAAAAAGATGACTAAAGTTATCTCAACCTATCTAAAATTTAGCTTCAGATTTTACCAATTTCACTTTGTATAGAATAAGAATAGCAATTCCACATATAATTGTATTTTTATTTTATGATAAAAGCAGTAATCATTGATGATGAAATCAATGCGCAAAGTTTATTAGAGAAAACGCTAGACCGCTATTTTCCCAATAAATTCAATGTTGTAGAAAAGTGCAATTCCGTAGATACTGGGGTACTTGCTATTAAGAATCACGAACCCGAATTGGTTTTTTTAGATATTCAAATGCCTGAGAAGAACGGCTTTGAGTTGTTCAAAAATTTTGATACCATAAAGTTTGAAGTGATCTTTACTACGGCCTATAATCAGTTTGCGATAAAAGCAATTAAGCGCAGTGCCCTGGATTATTTGCTGAAGCCAATAAATCATTTGGAATTAGCTGAAGCTATTAAACGATTTGAAAGCAAAAGTTCTGGCAGCTTTGCCCAGAAGAAATTGTCCTTATTACTCGAAAATCTGAATGTGAACGATCAAAATGTTAGTAAAATAGCATTTCCAACCCTTGATGGGTTCGAGCTTATACATGCTAATCAGATCTTATATTGTAAGGCAGAAAGCAATTATACTTGTATTAAAAAGATAGAAGGCATCACAAAAACGGTTACCAAAACCTTGAAATATGTAGAGGAAATTCTTCCAACAACTTCATTCAAAAGAATTCATAAAACTTATGTGATCAATTTAAATTATGTAGTTCGATATCATAAAGCAAATAAAGAAGTAGAATTAACCAATGGCGAGAAACTTCCTGTTTCTTTTCGAAAAGAAGAAGAATTTATAAATGCCATCTTACAAAACAAATAAACTTTTCTTCCTCTTAGTTTTATGGGTGAATGTTGCGCTTACTCAAAATTTTCCGAGTAAAAATTATACCGCGTCCAACGATTTGCCAAACAATGCCGTTAGGTCACTTTTGGTAGACAGCAATAATACATTGTGGATAGGTACAGAAAATGGCGTAATAAAAAAGGAAAATGATGTCTTCACAAGCTTTTTCGAAGAAGACGGATTAGCCTTGAACAGTTGTTGGGCTATTGCTGAAGATAATAAAGAACGAATTTGGTTTGGAAGTTATGGCGAAGGGTTAAGCGTTTATAATGGGTCTAATTTTAAGATAATTTCAGAAAAAGATGGCTTGGTAAACAATGAAATAACCAAGTTGTTTACTCGTGAAGATTTTATGTATGTTGGAACTAGCGATGGAGTTTCAATTATAAATATCACAACCTATAAGATTACTTCATTAAAATTGAAGCTTCAGAAAGAGCTATTTCGCGTACAGGACTTTCTTGAATTCAATAAAGAAATTTATGTTGTAACCTACAATTCCGGCATCTTTAAGATCTCTACTTCAAAACAAAAATCAGAATTAGTCAAAGTTAAAGACGATACTAATATTTATTCAGTTTTTGTTGACAAGGACAGTATTTATAGCAGCAATAAAGGTTATTTCACAAAAAGCAAGCTTCAGAATTTCATAAGTGGAAATGATTCCAAACAGACAGAAAAACTAGGTTCTTCCATCATCTGGGATCATGTTAAAAGCAAAGATGATAAGATATTTGCAGCAGCTTGGGGAATTTATGACAGCAACGGAGGGATTTATGAAATAGTAAATAATAAGCTAATTTCTAGAGCTTCAGATTTTAATATTCCCAGCAAAAAAGTGATCTCGTTGGCCTATGATGCAAGATTCGAAAAGTTATATGTTGGAACTAAAGATGCTGGCTTATTCGAGATCAACCTAAATCCACAAATAAAATTCAATGAGATTCAGGGCAAATCGGTTCTAGGTTTTGCTGAAACTAATAACACCACAGCAATTGTGGTTAGTGATGGAATTCTTTTAAAAGGTTCTGAAAAGCAACGTATCCTAAGCTTAGATCAACTAAAAAAATGGCAGCAAGAATATTTGTCCAGCACCACAATTCCCTTACCGAAATATGAAGACAATTTTTACGAATTAGATTATTCTACAAAGGCACAGGATATTAGTTTTTACGATATAAAAGCCTCCCAAAATATTTTTTGGATAAATACCAATATTGGGATTTTTGCCATTAAAGCTTCAGGAGAATTGCTCAGGTATATTCCTTTGCATTCAGAAGAGTTCAATTTCACCAATGCCGGAGAACTTATAGAAACCAACCCTTATGGCGGCGTTAGGGTTTATAGCGATCTAGACAGTTTCAAGTTTACCCAGTTTCAGCAAGACGATCCTAAAACGCCTACAATGGTGGTAAATAGCTTGAAGCAGGGAAGTAAAACCTATCTTTTATCTGTTTTCACCGGACTTTATGTTTGGGAAAATAATCAGTTCAAATCCTATTTACGGGACGGAATTTGGAACGAGAAAAAATTAAAACATATTACTCCTTTATGCAATGATCTAGCGATCTCAAATGAATTTGGGGATGTGTTTATAGTGAACGATGTAGCTTCATTTAAGCTTGTAAAAAAAATCCCAAGAGCAAAAATTCAGGGAAATTCTATTTCTTTTTTGAAAGAATATAAAGGCACCTTGATCATTGGAACAGAGAAAGGTTTAACTCTTTATAAAAATGATAAATTTATATTTTTTGATGAAGAACAAGGTCTAAAACAGCCACTTCTGAGTGCAGATGTCAGCGAGAATTTATTAGCCATTGGAAGCAATAACGGGTATTATAGATTAGATCTGGATGAAATAAGTAAGCCAAAAGCTTTGGTGAATATTTTAATGCTCGAATATATTTTAATCAATAATAACAAATTTCCGCTCCATACTATTTCAAACAAGCAACAATTGGAGCTCTCTCATAACGAGAATACCATCTTATTAAAATTTAGTACCAATTCACATCCTTATCCCCATAAACTTACTTATCAATATAGATTAAATGCCAAAGAAAATTGGAGTCCGCCTTCATATAAAACAGAAATATTTTTGCCATTTCTTCCTCCAAATAAGTACAATGTAGCGGTAAGAGTATTAGATAAAAGCACCGGAATAAGTTATGATCAAGACCTACTAAAAATGGTCATTCATCCTCCCTTTTGGAAAACTTGGTGGTTTGCGCTACTAATTTTGAGTTCCATTCTCCTAATTGTTTTTATCAATTATAAAATTCAAATTAGACAGCACAGACATTTTCAAGAACAAAAAGGATTGATTCAAAAAAGATTTGAAGAAACAAAAATGGAAGCTTTATTGGCGCAAATGAATCCGCATTTTATCTTTAATGCGATGAATTCTATTCAGAATTATATCATGGACAGCGATATAGACAATGCTAGCATTTTCCTTGGCGATTTCTCTAAACTGATCAGATTAAATCTGGATCATTGTACAAAACCTACCATTTTACTTATTGAAGAAATTGAGTATTTGCAGTCTTATATTAGAGTAGAAAACACCAGATTTAACAACAGCATTAAGGTGATTATGGACATAGATCCTTCTATAGATCTTTACGATGTGGAAATGCCAACCATGTTATTACAGACTTTTGTGGAAAATGTATTTGTACACGCCTTTCCAAATAGCGTGGTAGATCCAACCTTAAAAGTTTCTTTTAAAATGCTTTCTGAAAATAAATTACAATGTAAAATTGAAGATAACGGGATTGGTTTTTCTGCAAACTCTACCAATAAATTGCACCAGTCTAAAGGGGTAACTTTGGTTAAGGAACGCTTAAGTTTATTGGGATACAACGTAGAGGATGCTGTTCAAATAACTTCTTCTAAAAACATTGGAACAATGGTTACTATTAAAATTGAAGTTTAACGTTAACTTTTAAAACCCACACGTTTACTAAACGAATAATTTCAATCGATAAATTCCCTATATATTTATAAAAAATTAGAGATTCTTGTATAAGCTTCGGCTATATAATTGTTCTGAAAACTTTATTTTAGGTAGGGCTTTAATATTTTTTTTGGTCAATTATAAAATATGACTTCTCTGAAATAAAACAAAAAATCGATTGTAAAATTGATAGATGTTTTGTTATAAAGCCACATTCTAACGATCGTTAGTTTGTGGCTTTTATTTTTGGTAATCTTCAACATAACTACTTCACTATTGGTTCTATTCTGAACAATTAAAACTGAAATTTCATCTAGTACCGTGAGATGCACATTTTAATGGTTTTTTATTACAGGTGTACCATTCAAAAAAGTTTGAGTGTTAATTATCACAGCCTATAATATTAAAATTATAGTTGCGATAAATTATTTATCACACTTAGCCTTAGATATTTAAAATATAATTCAAACTTATTTTATAATTTAGAGTTATATCCTTATTTAATGAAATGGAATCATTTTTTGCAGGAACTTAAGCGCCGCAACGTTATAAAGTCTAGCCTCGCATATATCGTTGCATCCTGGATTATCATTCAGGTGAACTCGATTATTTTGCCTGCATTCAATATTTCTACATCCAATCTTAAGTATGTGATAATTTTCCTTTGCGTAGGCTTTCCCATCTGGGTACTTTTTTCCTGGTATTATGAGCTTACGCCAGATGGAATTAAAAAAACTGAGCATATTAATCCAGAAGAATCCATCACCAAAAAAACCGGGAATCAACTTAGTAATTTAATTCTATTTGGACTGGGACTGGTAATCCTGCTGCTGGCATATAATATTTTTAAAATTTCTTCCTCAGAAAGTGCAAAAAGGTCTGAGATAACATCTTCTACCATCGAAAATAATAAATCCATCGCTGTTCTCGCATTTGCAGATATGAGCCCGGAAAAAGATCAGGAATATTTTAGTGATGGCATTAGTGAAGAGATTTTGAATTTATTGGCTAAAATTCCCGATCTAAAAGTCATTAGCCGAACCTCATCATTTTCTTATAAAGGCAAAGAAGAAAATATTCAGCAAATTGGAGAAGAGTTACACGTTTCCCACATTCTGGAAGGAAGTATCCGTAAATCGGGAAACACTTTTAGGATCACCACCCAATTGATTGACGTAAAGGACGGTACTCATTTATGGAGCGAAACCTATGAACGGGAGATGAGCGACATTTTTAAGATCCAAGATGAAATTGCTGGCAAGGTTGCCCAACAGTTAAAGATTACCTTACTCGGCGTTATTTCTTCCACTACCGTAAATCCAGAAGCCTACACGCTTTTTCTCCAGGCCAAGCAGTTAGCTCAATTAAGAAATGTAGAAGCACACATATCGGCAGAAGAACTGATTAAAAAAAGTATAGCTATAGATAGTGCTTATGCTCCGGCATGGGCGCTTTATAGTACAATTGTTTATACAGGATACGCAACATTAGGTATAAGAAGTATGGAAAACGGTCTTTTAAAAGGGAAACCTTTATCTCAGAGAGCAATTGAACTTGATCCAGAATATGCAATGGCTTTCAGTTCTTTAGCGGATTATAACCTGACCGAATGGGATTTTAATAGTTCATTAAGGAACTCGAAAAATGCTCTGGAAATTGCACCGGAAAATTCAGAAATCATGAGAAAAAGTGCAATAATTTTAACCTACATGGGCAGATTAGAAGATGCTATCGTCCTTATAAAAAAATCTATAAACCAAGACCCTTTAAATTATATATCCTACTACAATTTAGGTCTATATTATTTGTGGAACGGTCATAATGAAGAAGCACAACATACCATGGAAAATTATTTAAAACTTCAACCCAATTCTAGTTTTGGAAAAGGTTATATGGGTGAATTATTAATGAGGCAAGGAGATTTCAAAAATGCCCTTAGTTTTATAGAAAAAGATAGTGACCCTTTCTGGAAACTGTATCGCAAAAATAAAATCGTTTATGCAATGGGCGATCATAAGCAGGCAGATGCATTATTGAAGGAGCTAATAAGCGAATATGGGAATGATTCCTGGCCAAATATAGCATCTATATATGCATTTAGAAATGAAAAAGATGCCGCCTTTAAATGGCTGGATCTTGCTTTAAAAAACAGGGACGCTACTACTTTAGAAATCCTTAATTATCCTGAAATGGAGAACCTGTGGGGCGACCCCAGGTGGAATGCTTATATCAATAAACTTGGTTTGCCGAAAGATCACGGATTTCATATAGATTAGATAAGAATGATGAACTTTAAAAATATTATAAAAAAGTTATAGCGCCGATATGTGTTCTAAGCTGCCATATGATTTGTAGTATTTTCCTGAATACTTATACCGGCAGCTTCAATATTGTATCCATTATAATGGAAAGAAGTTAAATCTGGAATTGAAATTCTAGATTTTATCAAAAATGTTCTGGATAGAATTAAAGAAAAAGGAGATCTTTTTGCTGAAGTTCTAATTGAAGAAATAGATATAGCTGAAGCCATTCAAAGACTTGATGAATAATGCTATTAATTTTGAATAGATGTCTGAATATTCATTATATCCTCAAAACTATTTTTGCATTGCACAAATTATTCTTGTAGCCGTACTATTTGCTGAACTTATTGCTCCGTCCATATATCCAGGAAATGCTGAAGCAGCTTCTGCACTAGAGATAAAAAGCAAATCATTCATATAGCTTTTACCAAAAATAGGATGTCCGTTGTTCTGGTGAGGAAATAAGGCTTCGCTAGAATTTACAAAGGTGTTTTCTTCACTGCTCCAAATGCATTCTTCATAATCCAAAAAGTCTAAAGCTTTATCACCAAAAACATTCTTTAACTGATCTAATACTTTCTGCTTACGAATCTCTCCATCCAGTTGTTTGAAAGACGAGTTTATAAATCCGCACAAGGCATATTTACTGCGTTCATGATTACTGTGATCGTAGAATTCGATGATAGGTCCGGTATTGCTAAATAAGGTTCCAGATAAGTTTTCTTCCTCCCAAAATGCATTTTTATAGGTTAGAGCTATTTTAATGGAATCTTCCATCCAGGTATGAGTGTGGTTGGCAATATCCAGAAGATCTGCGGGCAATTCGGGCGTAAATGTGATCTTCTTAGCCCATAATTTAGGTGGACTGGCTAGAATTACTTTATCTGCTTTAAAAAGCTCGTTCTGAGTTCTTACCTCAACCGAATTATCATTAAAACTAATGGAGGTTACAGCGCTATCAAGAAGAATATCTTTCTCATCCAACTTAGAATAAAGCGAATTTATAAGCTGACTTGTACCTCCCGAAATTCGATAACTGGGTGGCTGACTAGGAATTTGAATGGATTGTGCCGGAGAAGTAGAAAATGGCTGAAAGAAAACCGTTCCCTTCATATATTGCTCGAAATAAGATATATCTAATTCCTTTAATAAAGAAATAACTTGCTGATGCTGATCTCCGAACCAAGTTGCACCCATTTCTATAGGCGTTTCATTTGTGCCGGATACCGTATTAATTCTGCCTCCAATTCTAGATCTCGCTTCCAAGATCTTAAATGCAATTCCTTTTTCTTTTAATCTGTACGCTGTTAATAGACCGGAAAGTCCTGCTCCTACAATTATAACCATGATGCAAAAATACCATGCTTGCCTTTAACTTAAAAACTTATTTTTTTGTTGAAAAACTCAATTTCATTAAATATCTTTTAAAAAATGGACTAACTCCTCTTCTTCCCTAAAGCCAAGCTTTTTATGAAATTTCCTAGATTCGGTTGCAGTTAGCCAAGTGTCTGAACCCAGTTGCGTGCATCCCATTTCTTTGCACCATTTTTCACCGCTTTCTATGAAGTTCTTAGCAATGCCCAAATTTCTATAATCAGATTCAATAAAAATGCCTTCTAGATATCCTGTTGGCGAGTGTTTAGCACCTTCCACATAATCTGTTCTAACAGAAAATATAGCAAATCCAACAGCCTCAGATCTTTCATTTAAAGCGACAAAAACCATTTTATTATTTGAATCATAAGAAGTGCGTAACTGATCTTGCAACTTGACTTTTTCAGCTTTAGTCCAAAGTTTTTCACTCATTTTCAGCAAGGAATCAAAATCTGACTCTTCCCCTATTCTATATCTAATTTCTTGTGTCATTCTTTTAATTGGCTATCATTAACAAATACCGAATCTTCATTATGAAAAATCCATCCCTTCAGAAAGATCAATTTTATTCGGAGTTAAAATATCTCTAGGCTTAATAATGCTGAATGGATTTACTAATTGCTCTATAAGCGTATTTGGTAATTTCTCCAGAAAATATTTTGAAGCATCAGAACTTTCAGAATTATTCACCGTATTAATAGAATTGGTATCCCGAGTGATAAAAAGCTCGTTTTTGGCTCTGGTTAATGCCACATAGAGCACTCGCCTATCTTCCTCGATACTTTCCTCACTATGAAGGTTCCATGCACTTGGATATACCTTTGGAGATACATTTAACACATAACACACATCTGCCTCTAAACCTTTAGCCGAATGCACAGTGGAAATGATCACATGATCTTTGATCTCGCTATCGTTTAACTGTGAACCTTCCAAAACCGGCTCTCCATTGAGCTGTTTCGCATTTTCCAGAATTCCTTCAGAAATTAACTGACCAATGGTCGAATAATTATCACCTAGCATTTCCAACACAGGAAAATCAGATTTTCGCTTTTCTTCCCAATCCTTTCGGTATTTGAAAGCCAAAGGCATTTCCATTTTAGAATAGGTTTCCTGCAGTGCTCTCTTTACGTTACCTGAATTTATAAAAATGGTATTATAAATATCTCCGATCTTTTCACCATCTGCACCGCCAATAACATCTTCCAGATTCTGAGCGCATTCCAACGGATCCTTGAATTCTAAGATCTTAGAAATGTATTTCCCGGCTCTAATTTCTCCAATTCCATCCCAAAAAGTTAGAAATCGCATCCAACCAATTTCATCATAAACGTTATTCACCACGCGAAGTGCAGAGATCACATCTTTAATGTGCGCCGCCTCCATAAATTTTCTTCCGCCATAGGTTACGTAAGGGATCTTCTTCTGAATAAAAACTGCCTGAAGCGGTTTGGTGTAATAGGTAGATTTCGAAAGAATTAAATGATCTATAAAATTCTTATTGTTCTCTGTAAAGTTTTCCAGAATATTCTCGGCTATAAAATTAGCCTCTTCCCACTGGCTAGCCACATTTATTAGTTTAGGCTTCAGTCCTTCTCCCCTGCTTGCAATCAGTTTTTTCTTATAATCCAGACTAGATTCATCTAACAACCAATTGGAAAGGTCCAGAATTTCCTGAGTAGATCTGTAATTATCATCTAAGATCAAGATCTCAGAGTCTGGAACGCGCTCCTTAAATAAATGCACATTCTTGTAATCTGCTCCTCTAAAAGAATAAATAGATTGCGCATCGTCTCCAACGCAATAAAATTTCGCGATGTCCAAAAATGGCTTCAGCAAATACCACTGAAGCGGATTGGTATCCTGAAACTCATCTATCAATAAATGCTTGATCTGGTTAGAAAGAATCATTCTTGCTTCTTCATCATTTCGCAACCTGTTAGCCACGATCAATAATAGATCGTCATAATCCAGATAGCGCCCCTCGCCTTTTTTGGTTTGATACGCCTTCAGTAAAACTGCTACTTTAGGCCGAATAATATCTATCTCGTCATTGGTCTCTTCATCGTTCTTTCCTTTGTATACCTTTTCGCGAATGGAATTGGTAAGATTTTGCCGTGTATTTCTTCCGTAGGAATAAATATCTATAAGTTGCTGCGGTTTTATGCGAATTCCTTTATACTCGATCACCTGGTCACCGCAAACCATCTTCATCACGCTTAATTGATCGTCTGGATCTATCACCGTGTAATTGGAAGCTCCAAAAAGATTGGGATATCTTACAATTAGCTGGTTACACCACGAGTGAAAGGTAGAGCCATTAAGACTTTGCGCCTGATTATCGGAAAGCGAAGCTTTTACTCGCTCCACAATTTCATTGGCAGATCGTTTGGTGAAGGTTAAGATCTGGATCTTCTCAGGAGGTGTGCCCTGATCTATCAAATAAGCGGCTCTCCCTACAATGCACCTGGTTTTTCCCGTTCCCGCTCCTGCCAGAACTAACAAATGCTTCCCACTAAATTCTACCGCTTTCTTCTGCTTTTCGTTAAGAACGTGATTCTCCAATTTCTTTTTTTGTAAAGATACTAATAAATAGGTAATTAGGAATATTTCCAATATGCGGAATATTTCCTAATTTTGGCGATATGGTATTCATCTACATTCAATATATACAATTAGGAGTACGTGCGAAAATTCCATTTCGGATGTTGCTTTTTTCTGAAGATTGGGATCATCATTTTAAAATCTTCAACATTCGGCCGGAGGCAGTTATTCCAAAAAAGGTATATGAAGCAAAGAAGTTGGATAGAATGGAAATCTTAGCTGCTGAACCTTTTTGCGATTCGGCAGATGAATTAATAGAGTTATTCCAGGATGGAAAGCTGGTGTTTAGTGAAAGAGAGCAATTCATTTTACTGAAGGCGCAGTTTAGAAATATTGGCTTCAACTTTAATCTGAATCCAATAATAGTATGGCCTTCCGGAAGCAAAGGGAACAAGGAACTGGAAGCTTTGAAGGATACCATTTTAGCAAAACATCCTTCATCCAGTGTTCCATTCGCAAAGATCCTTTTAGAGCAGATGTATTCTAAGAAATTTCAGCAGAAAGAAAACTTAGCAGAATATAAAGCTGAACATAATTTTCCTAGTCATCAACTTTCAAAATACCAAAAAGCGCCCGGAGTTTATTTTTTCAGAAATAACAACGATGAAGTGATCTATGTGGGAAAAGCAAAAAGCATAAGAAAACGCTTGCAGAGTCATTTTTCGAATGCTTCACAGCAAAGCGCGATAGACTATTATAAAGTGCAGGATATAGATGTGATCTACACCGGGAACGATGTAATTGCGCAACTTATAGAAACCGAAAATATAAAGCGATTACAACCCATTCACAATACACAACAGATCAATAATTCGGCTCCATATATTATTTCTTTAAGTAGCACCGCAAGTGGCATTTCCAAGATCAAGATCACTCGCAAGGTAATTGAAGACAGCTTGCCGGAACAGTATTTCAATAGAAGATCTGTAGTGCAATCGCTTAAAGATTTTTGTAATCAATATGATCTCTGCAGAAAGCATTGCGGAATAGAAACGGTAAAAGGGCCATGTAGTAAAGTGAGCAAAGAACATAGAACATGTGTTTGTTCTAAAGAAGAAACCATCGAAGCTTATAACAAACGCTTTCAAAAGGCCTTCGAGGAATTCCGAAGAAAAACTACTAGAAAGATCTATAAGTTGAAAGGAAGAACGCCTGCGGAAGATGCTTTTATTTATGAAGTGAATGGAATTTATCAGGGTTATGGCTATATAGATAAATGGGCACCAATTTATAATTATAACGATGTGCTGGGCAGTTTGATCTCCCAAGAAAACAATTATGAAACTGCAAGAATTATTAGTTCTTTGGTAAAATTAGTTCCAGAAAAGCAAATTTTAGAGCTATTATAACAGGTTTTACTAAACAAATCCCAATTAACAAATCCTAAACTCTGCTGAAGCGCATCTTCATTTAAATTTACTTCATAACTAAAAATAAAATTATGGAAACCAACAAAAATAAAGAGATGCAAGACTCTCTACAGGAACTTTTACAGAAGAACTATGATGCTGAAAAAGGTTTTAAACAAGTATTGGAAAAAGCTGAAAACCCTCAGTTAAAATCTTGGATGAAGAAACAAGCAGTACAACGCTCTCATTTTGCTACAGAAATTGATGGAGAGTTGAGAAAGTTAAATGTAGAGCCTAAAGAATCTGGAAGTGTTTCAGGATCTGCACACAGAGTATGGATAGATGTAAAAACTGCTTTATCTATGGATAAAGATGAGTCTATTCTTGAAGAGTGCATTCGTGGAGAAAAAGCAAGTGTTTCTGAGTATGAAGAAACTTTAAATAATTCCTACTGGACTCCAAATGTAAAGTCGATGTTGACAGAGCAAAAAAATAAAGTACAAGCTTCTTTATCTACCGTAAAAAGGTTAGAAGATCTTGCTGACTAATAATCATGTTTACTGTACTAGTTTACAGTAAAAAGATCTTAAAAGCCTTCCCTTAATTGGGCAGGCTTTTATTTTTTGGAAGCTGATTGCTCATTAGATTTCTAAAATATTTTCGGAATACTAGAGAAATCCATTGCGCAAAGCATTTTAATTTAAAAGAAGAAGTTCCAATTATGAAAAAAGGTTTGGTTTGGTTTAAGAATGATCTTAGGTTGCATGATAATGAAGCCTTATGCGAAGCTATTTCAAATTGTGACGAATTGGTGTTTTGTTATTGTGTGGAAGAGTCCCTTTTTAAAGCATTAGATCTGGGCTTCAGAAAAGCATCCATAAACAGGTTTAAATTTTTGGAAGAATCGGTTCTAAATCTTCAAGCAAAGCTAGAAAATTTAAGTGGCCACTTACTTATTGGCAACACAAGCGCAACCAACTTTATTCCAGAACTTGTAAAGGAACATGGCATCAGTCATATTTTTGCCGAAACAGAATATGCGCCAGAAGAACTTGATTTGGTGGATGCGGTTCAAAAAAAACTTCCGAAAGTCGAATTTAATTTTTACTGGGGAAAAACTTTATATCATATAAACGATATCCCGTTTAGTATTCCAAACATTCCTTTAACCAGCAAAGCTTATAGAATTCCGGTTTCTAAAGAAACTACTCCCAGAGCTCCTTTTTTAACGCCTTCATTTCTCAATGCTAAAACAGGAATTAAAAGCAATGAATTTCCATCTTATGCCAAATATGGGTTCACTAAAGGAGAATATAACCAAGCCCAAAGCTATGTAAAAGGTGGAGAAGACATGGCTCTGGCACGTTTAAACCATTACACTTTCGAAACCGAATTGCTCACAGGATACCGATGGACTAGAAACAGATCTTTAGGATTAGAATACAGCTCTAAGTTTTCTCCCTATTTGGCATTAGGTTGCCTTTCTCCTCGGCAAATATATAGCGTGGTCAAGGAATATGAATTACAGATCAAAAAGAACCAAAGCACCTGGTGGTTGATTTTCGAACTTGTTTGGAGAGATTATTTCACCTTTAAAGGGATGAAATTTGGATCTAAGATCTTTAAAACAAAAGGATTTAAAAATAAGGAGGTTAACTTCGAAAATAACAAAACCTATTTCGAGCGTTGGTGCAAGGGTATAACAGGAATACCGTTTATAGATGCCCATATGAGGCAATTAAATGAAACCGGATACATGAGCAATCGAGGGCGAGTTAATTGCGCAAGCTATCTAATTCACGATCTCAAAATAGATTGGACCTGGGGCGCTGCTTATTTTGAATGTAAGCTGATAGATTACGATGTTAGTGCCAATTGGTTGAACTGGCATGTACAAGCATATGAGATCTACTACACCAACCCGGTGCATCAATCTAATAAATACAAAGCCCAGGAATATATTAGAAGTTATATTCCAGAACTCCAAGATAAGAACGACATAGAAGTTCTAATTCTGTGGGAATTCGATATTCCGGAGTATCCAAAACCAATTGAGGTTTACAGTAAATGGACTCGAGCTATTAATCTGATAAAGAAGTTGTAGCAGTTATGCTTGTGATATGGCTAACAGTTATGATGCGATTTGGGAAATAGTTTGAAATGCTTGAAACTCATTCTAAAGCTGGGTTTATATATGAAGCTTCTATCCATAATATGTGTCATTTTATCAAATGGATGAAAAGATGGCGTTTAGCATTTGCTATCTGAAAGATATTAATAGCTGCTTCAAAAGATTGCCAATAGTCATGGTACAGGTAGATCTATATTAAATCTTGGAAAGAGTTTTTAAAATGATTTCTTTACCATTCCATCTTTATAAGGTTCAGAAGTGTTTTTAATTACAAAATCTACAACGCCAATTACCAGTTCCTCTTCTGTAATTACATCAACTTTCCATTGGCCTTCCGTAAGGTTGTTTTTATAAGTATATCCACGGAAACCAC
>CAZWSP010000001.1:15493-86826 GCA_964636585.1 uncultured Antarcticibacterium sp. | reverse complement strand
GATTCGAACCGCTGTACGAGCTTTTGCAGAGCTCTGCCTAGCCACTCGGCCACGATGCCAATAAATTGGGTTGGCAAATGTAATAAAAATTATCTGTTCCCCTACAAATTTCTATCTCGATTTAGTACTTGA
The DNA here is from genome assembly GCA_964636585.1 of uncultured Antarcticibacterium sp. Classification (GTDB taxonomy): domain Bacteria; phylum Bacteroidota; class Bacteroidia; order Flavobacteriales; family Flavobacteriaceae; genus Gillisia. The sequence continues at coordinate 86,694 of CAZWSP010000001.1, read as the reverse complement.
AACAGTTACCATTCCCACATCTCCACCAATAGGAGGGTTAATTTTAGATACTGAAACCTTCGCTTTTTCCACCAATTCCAGTTCCTTAAAAATTCTAATCAATATTCTATCGGCAACCGTTTCCAGAAGCTTGGTGCGAATAGCCATTTCTTCCTTAACAATCTTATTTAGATGTACATAGTCTATTGTATCGCTTAAAGAATCTGTCTTGGCAGAGAGTGTTAAATTCCCTTTTACCATAAGATCTACTCTATAATCGCTGCCTATTTTTCCCTCTTCATCTAAGCATCCATGATAAGAGAAAACCTTGATATTTCGTAATGTTATTTTTCCCAAAATATTTTTTTACAAAGGTAAAACTGCAGGCGATATTACAGGAGTTATATTCAATAAAAAGCTATTTTTCTGAAATTATCAGGTTCTTCAATTAAAATATAGCTGAAATTCTATGGTTTATATGAAGGCTAATACTTTAGATTAGCTATTTTCCGTGGTAATTTTTGATAACTTTGCGAGATATTTTGAAATTGAATTATGTCTGAAGTAAAAAAGTCTCTCAATTTTATTGAGCAAATTATAGAAGAAGATCTTAAAGGATCTTACAGCTTAGAAGATCTTAAATTTAGGTTCCCACCAGAACCAAATGGATATTTACATATTGGTCACGCTTCCTCTATCTGCCTAAATTTTGGCTTAGGAGAATCGTATCATGCACCTGTGAATCTAAGATTCGACGATACTAATCCAACTAAGGAAGAGCAAGAATATGTAGATGCCATCAAAGAAGATGTTCTTTGGTTAGGTTATAAATGGGATAAGGAGTGTTATGCTTCAGATTATTTCCAACAACTTTATGATTGGGCTGTGGCGCTTATTAAAGATGGAAACGCTTATGTAGATAGTCAAACTTCTGCAGAAATTGCAGCGCAGAAAGGAACACCAACGGTTCCGGGAACTCATAGTCCGTATAGAAACAGAAGCGTTGAAGAAAATCTTGATCTTTTCGAAAAGATGAAGAATGGCGAAACTCCTGAAGGAGCGCACGTTCTAAGAGCAAAAATAGATATGGCATCTTCTAACATGATTATGCGGGATCCTGTTATGTATAGAAGTCTTCATAAAAAACACCATAGAACCGGCGATACTTGGAAGATTTATCCAATGTACGACTGGGCGCACGGAGAAAGTGATTTTATTGAATGCATTTCTCACTCGTTCTGTACCTTAGAATTTTTACCTCATCGCGAATTATATAATTGGTTTCTAGAAAAGATTGGAAACAAACAAGAATTGGTTCCAAAACAGCGGGAATTTGCAAGGAGAAATTTGAGTCATACCATTGTTAGTAAGAGAAAACTTCTGCAATTAGTGGAGTCTAAAGTGGTTAATTCTTGGGATGATCCTAGAATGCCTACTATTTCTGGATTAAGAAGACGTGGATATACCCCAACTTCTATCAGAAAATTTGCAGAGACTATTGGAATAGCCAAGCGAGATAATATTATAGATGTCTCTCTTTTAGAATTCTGTGTTCGCGAAGACCTAAATAAGATCTCACCTCGAGTGATGGGAGTGCTGGATCCTGTAAAATTGGTAATTACCAATTATGAAGATGGAGCTGAAGAGTGGTTGGAAGCAGAAAATAATCCTGAAGATGAGGAAGCCGGAACCAGAGAGATCCCATTTTCTAAGGAATTATATATTGAAAGAGAAGACTTTAAAGAAGAAGCGAATAGAAAATTCTTTAGGTTATCTATAGGAAAAGAAGTTCGTTTAAAAAGTGCATATATCATCAAAGCAGAAAGTGTTGTAAAAGATGAAGCCGGAAACATTCTTGAAATTCATTGTACGTATGATCCTAAAAGCAAGAGTGGAAGTGGGACAGAAGAATCTTTACGCAAGGTAAAAGGAACTCTTCATTGGGTGTCTATACCTCACGCAGTAAAAGCAGAGATCCGCCTTTACGACCGTTTATTTACCGTTGCTGCACCAGACTCTGATAAGGAAAAGGATTTTCTTGAATTTATAAATCCAGATTCTTTACAAGTGATCACTGGATATGTAGAACCAAGTCTTAAGAACGCGGGAGTTTCAGATAAATTTCAGTTTCAACGAATTGGATATTTCTGTGTAGATAAAGAAAGCACTTCAGAAAATATTATCTTTAATAGAACTGTGAGTTTACGCGATTCTTGGGAGAAATTAAGTTAAAACAAATTGATGTATCTAAGACTTTAAGAATACTTTAATAAAGGTACTTTACATATTAACCGGTTATTAACAGGCTTTGCTTGTGGATTAACTTAAGTTTGTAGAATAAATTAAAAAAACCAAAAAATCATGGCAAATACAGGAAATACACTTTTAGCATTAGTTACTGGTGCTGCAATAGGAGCAGCAGTAGGATTGTTATATGCTCCAGATAGTGGAGATAAAACGAGAGAAAAATTGAATAAAGATGCTAAAAAAGCTCAAGATAAATTCAATAAAAAATATAAAGAAACTAGCTCTAACCTTACTTCTAAAGCAAAGCAAGCTAAATTAGATTTCGAATCTCGTTTAGAATCTACTTTATCTTCTGCAAGCTACAAGGCCGATGATATATTATCTGCTTTAGAGTCTAAATTGGAAGATCTTAGAATGCAAAACGCAAAATTGCAAAAGGATATTAAGGTAGAAGAAGTTAAAACAACAGCAAACAAAGCAGTAGTATAAGCGTATGGCTTTTGAAAAACTAACCAACAGCATACACGATCTTAACGAAAACGTGCGCGACCTTGCAAAAAGTAGCGCAGATTACTACAAGCTCGATCTTTATAAGAAGATTATTAAAGGTGTAATATCTTTAGTGAATATGATGTTGCTTGGTTTTATTTGCCTTATTGCCTTATTCTTTATTTCGATAGCATTAGCTCTTGCAATAGGAAGTTCAATGGGAGATCCTAGCGCTGGATTCTATATAGTTGGTGGATTCTATTTATTAGTTTTCGCTTTTATATGGTTCTTCGGTAAGAAACCTATTGAAAAAATCATACTGATTAAATCTTCTAGAACCTTCTTTAACGATTAAATAATTATGAAAGAATACAGTTCCTTTGATGAAATAGACAGAGATCTTAAGATCTTAAAACTACAGAATCAGATAGATAAAGAAGAGATAAGATTGAGTGTAGAGAATACTAAAGATAGTTTATCACCAATATCGTTGATAGGTGGAATGATAGGCTCTATCGCACAAAAGGCATTTGTACTTAAAGCAGTATCAAAAATATTTGGAGTTAAAAAGGTAGTTACCTCAAAATAATTTCGGAAATAAATAAGAAAACCCGGATGTTCTAAAGAGCATCCGGGTTTTTATTTGCTTCAAATTTACTATTCTAAATTTAGCTCTACATCATCGTCATTATTAGACCTTGGTCTTCTTGGCGATTTTTTAGCTTTAGCTTCAGCAATATTCTTCGCATTCTTTTCTTTCATTGCCTCCCCAATTTGGTTGGAAGCTGTAAATGAAGCTATCATATTATTCAGCATATCACTTCCTGCTTGAGGCGAATTTGGCAACAGAATGAGATTGCTATTGGTATGTTCTCCAATAGATTGAAGCGTATCGTAATGCTGGGTAACAACAATTAAAGCAGAGGCTTCTTGTGAATTAATACCGACATTATTAAGCACATCTACACTTTCTTCCAGACCTCTGGCAATTTCTCTTCGTTGATCTGCGATACCTTGCCCTTGTAAACGCTTGCTCTCGGCTTCTGCACGAGCCTTAGCTACGATTTTTATACGTTCTGCTTCAGCTACATACTCTGCAGCTACTTTCTCTCTCTCTGCAGCGTTAATTCGGTTCATTGCAGATTTTACTTGAGAATCTGGATCAATGTCTGTAACTAGGGTTTTAATTATATCATATCCATAATCAGACATGGCTTGATTTAACTCTCTTTTTACGGCAATAGCCACATCATCTTTTCTTTCAAAAACATCATCTAACTTCATTTTAGGAACTTCTGCTCTAACCACATCAAATACATACGAGGTAATCTGGTCATGCGGACTTTCAAGCTTATAAAAGGCATCGTAAACATTTGTTTTAATTACTTGAAATTGAACAGATATCTTTAGCTTCACAAAAACATCATCTTTAGTCTTTGTTTCAACTAGGACATCTAATTGCTGAACTTTTAGATTAATTCTTCCAGCTATTTGGTCTATTATAGGAATCTTAAATTGCAATCCGGAATTCCGGATGCTATTAAATTTACCGAAGCGTTCTAGAACTGCGGAGGTTTGTTGCTTCACAGTAAAAATTCCGGTAAACAGAATTATTAAGGCTAAAACAATAAAAATGGGGATCAAAACGGTTGTTATCATAAGTTGTCTATCATATTTAAGTGCTTAAGATACTAATATTATAGTTATTTTTACTTTCTAACATCCAGGTTATGCAATTCTTTAAATTCTCTTTAATTCTTCCAGTTTTCCTTATTTCACTTTGCTTACAAGCCCAAAGATATGGCGGAAGGGATAGTTACAATAAGTTAGGAATTCAGGCTGGTGTTACCCACGGAGGCATAGAAACAGATAATTTTACAACAACCAAAACCACCGGATTTATGGGAGGTTTAACTACTAGAGCGAATGTTTACAATAATTTTATAGTGGTTTATGGAGTGAATTTTTATTCTATGAATACCGGTATTATGGCGCATCCGGTATCAAGTAATGTTCTAACAAATATCGATTTTAAGACCACAGGAGTGCAATTAAACCTTTTTGCAGGTCACAAGCTTATAAAAGAGAATTTAAGCATTGAGGTAGGCCCAATTTTGCAAATTAACAGCAAATGGGAGGTAGATAATCAATACAAAGATTATTTGGTGGAAGATTATAACATTACCGCCGAAGATCTAGAGGAAGTGAACCGGATAAACCTAAATGTAGCAGGGAATGTATCTATGGGTGTGAGAAATGTAAAATTGTGGCTTCAGTACCAATATGGAGTGAGTAATTTTTTAAATGCTTTAAACGATTCCGGGCTTGTAAATAAAGACTCCCGCGCTGCAGATCTAGAAGGTCATCTAGGAATGGCAACCGCGGGAGTGGTATATTATTTCTAAAAATTATTGATTAGCCAATAATGCTCTTAGTCTATTTATGGTTTCTTCTTTTCCTAAAGCGGCAGCGATCTCAAAAACATCTGGTCCTTGTAAGCTTCCTACCAAGGCAATTCTAAAAGGTTGCATCACTTTTCCAAAACCAATTTCATTGTCGGTTATCCAGCCTTTAATCTTATCTTGAAGAGTATCTTTAGTGAAATCTGAGGTTTCAGAAACTAAGCTAATAAGCTTTTCTATAATTTCTGAAGTATCATCCTTCCAAGCTTTTTTCAATGCTTTTTCATCATAAGAAGTTGGTGCTACAAAAAAATAGCTTCCTAATTCCCAAAAATCGGTTACAAATACGGCGCGTTCTTTCAATAAAGAAATTACAGCAGTTGTATAATCCATTTCTGCATGCACTCCTTTTTGATCTAAGATCTTCATAAATTCTGAAGCCAGATCTGCATCAGCAGTTTTTTGAAGATAATGAGCTTGGAACCATTTTGTTTTCTCTGGATCAAATTTTGCCCCAGATTTATGCACTCTGGAGATCTCAAATGCAGTTATCAATTCATCTAATTCGAAAAATTCTTGTTCTGTTCCAGGATTCCATCCTAAAAAGCTTAGCATGTTTACCACAGCTCTAGGATCGTAATGTTCTTCTCTATACCCGGAAGAAATTTCGCCAGATTTTGGATCTTTCCACTCCAATGGGAATACAGGGAATCCCATTTTATCTCCATCTCGCTTGCTTAACTTTCCTTTTCCTTGTGGTTTTAAGATCAATGGTAAGTGAGCGAATTTAGGCGCTTCCCAGTTAAAAGCTCTATAAAGCAAATAATGTAATGCTAGAGACGGTAACCATTCTTCCCCACGAATTACATGGGTGATCTCCATTAAATGATCGTCTACAATGTTTGCTAGATGATATGTAGGCAAACCATCGCTCTTAAAAAGCACTTTATCATCCAAAATACTGGAATCTACTTCCATATTTCCTCGAATTTCATCTACCAAGTGCAAGGTTTCAGCTTCTGGAGTTTTAAATCGAATTACAAAAGGCTCTTTTGCGTCTAATTTCTTCTGAACTTCGTCTTTAGAGAGCGCTAAAGAATTTTGAAGCTTTAACCTATTATGCCAGTTATAAATAAAGGTTTTCCCTTTAGCTTCATGATCTGTTCTATGCGCATCCAATTCTTCTGTAGTATCAAAAGCGTAATACGCATTTCCTTCAGAAATTAATTTTTCTGCATACTCATGATATAGATCTGCTCGCTCGCTTTGTCGGTAAGGGCCAAAACCACCGTCTTTTCCTGGGCCTTCATCATAAGGGATCCCACACCAATTTAAAGCATCAATAATATACTGTTCGGCTCCTTCCACAAACCTGTTCTGATCTGTATCTTCAATTCTAAGAAGAAAATCTCCTCCATGTTTTTTTGCAAATAAATAATTATATAGGGCAGTTCTTACTCCTCCAATGTGTAGAGGTCCTGTTGGACTTGGCGCGAAACGAACTCGTACTTTAGCAGACATAATTTGTAATTTTAGCCGCAAAGGTAAGAGATTCTGAAAGGAATTACCACCAATTTAAAAACCTGATTTTTAAAAGTAGTTCTGAAAGTAAATTGCTTTTTGCTCATTTATGATAAGTTAAATGAAATTTGTAGTTTTAATAACAGGTAAAGTAGGGGAGAAGTAATGAAGGAATTCGAAGTAATAAAACAAAAACTCACAGCATTTATACGAAAGTATTATACTAATGAATTGCTGAAAGGGAGCATTTTATTCCTGTCGGTTTGGTTGTTCTATAGCTTGGTAATTCTGTTTATAGAATATTTCTTTTGGCTCTCGCCACCTTATAGAAGCATCTTGTTTTGGGTTTTTATTTTGGTTTCGGCCCTGTTGTTCGCAAGGTTTATTATCTGGCCACTTGCTAAATTGTTCAAACTTTCTAAAGGATTAGATCTTGCTGAAGCTTCCATTATTATAGGGAAGCATTTTCCGGAAGTGAAAGATAAGTTGCTAAATGTGCTTCAACTGGAAAGTTCTCCTCAGCAATCAGATTTATTGTTAGCGAGCATTTCTCAAAAATCTAAAGAACTAACGCCGGTTCCCTTTAAGGCGGCTGTAAATTTTAATTCGAGTTTTAGCTATTTAAAATATGCCGCTTTTCCGATTATAATTATTCTCGCAGTATTACTGACAGGTAATTCTTCCATTTTTTCTGAAAGTTATACTCGGGTGGTGCATTACAATACCGCATATGAGCCACCAGCGCCATTTTCTTTTCTTCTGAATCAGGAAGATCTAATAGTAGAAGAAGGGAAAGATCTTAATTTGGAAGTAAGAACCCTTGGAAAAATGATCCCGGAAAATGTTGCTATTCATTTTAACGATGAGGAATATTTTTTAAAGAAGATGGATGCTACAAGTTTTCAATACTTATTTCAGGGTTTAAAGGATGATGTAGAATTTTATTTAACCGCTAATAATGTTACCTCAAGACCTTATAAAATTAATATAGTTTCAGTTCCTAAATTGTTAGATTTTGAGATGGAATTGCAATTTCCAAGCTATTTAAACAAGGTTAACGAAAAGATCTCTGGAACCGGAAATGCTTCAGTTCCAGAAGGCACTAGGATTACTTGGCATTTGAATACAAGAGCCACAAATAAGGTTTCCTTTATAACTTCAGATACCACCTATAACTTTCAGAAAAAGGAGAGCAAATTCAATTTATCAAATAGAATATTTAATCCTATAGCCTATTCTGTAAACACCTCTAATGAAACTTTACAGAACCACGAATCGCTTAATTATTCCATAGATGTGGTAAGGGATCAATTTCCTGAAATTAGCGTGCAGCACAAGCAGGATAGCGTTGTGATAGATAATCATTATTTCTTCGGAAAAGTATCTGATGATCACGGAATAACAAAATTAAATGTAGTCTATTACCCGGAAAACAACGATAAAGATTCGAAATCGAAGAAGCTTGCTGTCACAAGCCAGAATGTTGGAGAATTTCTCTTCACCTTTCCGGGAAATCTTGATCTGGAATCTGGTTTAAACTATACTTTATTCTTTGAAGTATTTGATAATGATGGAGTTAGAGGTGCTAAATCTTCTAAAAGCGAGTTGTTTAACTTCAGAATTCAAACTAAAGAGGAAAAAGAGGATTCTAATCTTAAGGATCAAGGTGAAGCCATTCAGAGTATTTCTGAAAGTCTAGAAGAAATGCAACGTTCTAAGCAGGATCTGGAAGAATTTTCAAATATTCAGAAGCAGAAATCAGAATTGAACTATAGTGATAAGAAAAAGGTAGAAGAGTTTTTGGAGCGGCAAAAGCGGGAAACTGAAATGATGAAGAACTATTCTGAAAAGCTTAAAAATACGCTTGAAGAAGATCTGGGATCGAAGGAAAATGAGGAAATCAAGGAGCAATTAAAAGATAGGTTGGATAGGAATGAGGAGAAGCTGGAGGAGAACGAATCGCTAAGAGATGAACTTCAGAAATATGCCGACAAGATTGGCAAGGAAGAATTAATGGATAAACTGGAAAAGTTGTCTAAACAAAATACTTCAGAACAACGAAATTTAGAGCAGTTGCTGGAATTAACCAAGCGTTATTATGTTCAAGAAAAAACTCAAAAGTTAGCCCGGGATCTTGAAAAATTAGGAAACGAACAAGAGAAACTTTCAAAAGAAGATTCTAATAATTTTTTAGAGGAACAGAAGAAACTTTCAGAAAAATTTGAAGAGTTTAAAAAGGAAATGAATTCTTTAGAAAAGGAAAATGAAGATTTAAAGAAACCCATGAAATCTGATAGGGAAGAAGGGACAGAGCAAGAAATACAGGAAGAGCAAAAAAAGGCTGAGGAACAACTGGAGAAAAATAATAAGGAAGCGGCTAAATCTCCACAGAAAAAAGCTGCAGCAAAAATGAAAGAAATGGCTGCGAAGATGAAGAAAACGCAAGCTGGGGCTCAGGCAGAACAATTGGATGCCAATATAGATTCTATGAGGCAAATTTTGGACAATCTTATGGTTTTCTCTTTCGAACAGGAATCGCTTATGATTAAATTTAGAGAGATTCGGATCAACAATCCGGGGTATCCTAAAAACCTTAAAACGCAGCAAGTCCTGAAGGAGCATTTTCAGCATATAGATGATAGTTTGATCGTTCTAGCTATGAACAATCCTATGGTGAATGAGGAGATCACTACAAAACTCACTAATATTTCTTACGACATAGATAAAGCCTTGGAACGTCTTGCGCAGAACGAACTTCCGCAAGGAATGGCTAGCCAGCAATATGTGATGACCAATACCAACGAGCTTGCCAATATGTTAAGTGATGTATTGGGAAATATGGAACAAATGGCAAACCTTAGTATGTCGCCTGGAGGGGAAGGAGATGGCATGCAATTGCCAGATATTATAAAAGCTCAGGAAGGTTTAAATAAGAAGATGGAAGAAGGAACAGAGGAGGGGGAAGGAGAAAAACAAGGACAAGGTGAGAAGGAGAATGGCGATGGAGATGGAAGAGGTGAGAAAAAGCTGGACGAAGAAGGAAGTGCTAAGTTGTTTGAAATATTTAAAGAGCAACAGCAACTTAGGCAGCAATTGGAAGATAAGTTAAAAGCAGCTGGATTAGAGAAAAGGAATGCAGGATTATTGAGTGAGATGGAACGTATTGAAAAGGAACTTTTGGAGAAAGGGTTCAATAGGCAAACGTTGAGCAGAATGAATCAGATCCAACACAAATTGTTACAATTTGAAGAGGCGGTTAGAGAACAGGAAGAAGAAGAGAGAAGAACTTCTAAAACCAACCTGGAAAACTTCAAAAACACTACTCAGGATCAAAATCTTAAGGCCAAAGAATATTTTAATTCTACCGAAATTTTAAACAGACAAAGCTTACCTTTGCGGCAAATTTATAAAGCCAAAGTAAAGCGATATTTTGAATCCAGCGAAAATTAATTTTTATTCTGAAAACGATTTCATCTTAGAGGATGAAACTGTTTATACTTCATGGTTAGAAAGTGTAATTACTTCTGAAGCTAAAAAGCTTGAGGAGTTGAGTTATATTTTTTGCGACGATGAGTATCTATTGAAGATCAATATGGAGTATTTGGATCATGATACGTATACCGATATTATAACCTTCGACTATTCAGTTGGTAAAATATTACAGGGCGATATTTATGTGAGCACCGAGCGTGTTGCGGAAAATGCAGATGCGTTTAATGTAAAGTTTGAAGATGAATTACGACGAGTATTAGTTCATGGAGTTTTGCATTTGTGTGGATACAAGGATAAAGAAGAAAGTGAAGCTGTTCTTATGAGAAGCAAGGAAGAGGAAAAAATGCAATTGTTCCACGTGGAACAATCTAAAAAAAGTTAGTTTATGTTTAGTGAAGTATATGATGTAATTGTTGTTGGTGCAGGACATGCTGGAAGTGAAGCCGCGGCTGCAGCTGCCAATATGGGTGCAAAAACGCTATTGGTTACAATGAATTTACAAAACATCGCTCAAATGAGCTGCAATCCTGCTATGGGAGGAATTGCAAAAGGGCAAATTGTTAGGGAGATAGACGCTTTAGGTGGTTATAGCGGATTGGTTAGTGATACCAGTGCCATCCAATTTAAAATGCTTAACAAGTCTAAAGGACCTGCAATGTGGAGTCCGAGAGTGCAGAGTGATAGAATGATGTTTGCTGAACATTGGAGATTGCGTTTAGAACAAACTCCGAATTTAGATTTTTATCAAGAAATGGTAGCGGGTCTTTTAGTTGAAGGAGATGCGGTTGTTGGAATTAAAACATCTTTAGGATTAAAAATAAAAGGAAAGTCGGTTGTGCTAACAAACGGAACTTTTCTAAACGGATTAATACATATTGGAGATAAGAATTTTGGAGGAGGAAGATCTGGCGAACGAGCTTCAACTGGAATTACAGAAGAATTAATTCAGCTAGGTTTTGAATCTGGTAGAATGAAAACGGGAACCCCACCTAGAGTAGATGGAAGATCTTTAGATTATTCCAAAATGGCAGAACAACCTGGAGACGAAAAACCTTATAAATTCTCTTATTTAGATGAAACTAAGCCTCTAAAAAAACAACGTTCTTGTTATATGACCTACACCTCAAATGAGGTGCATGAGATATTGAAAGAAGGCTTCGATCGTTCTCCAATGTTTAATGGTAGAATTAAAAGTTTAGGTCCAAGATATTGTCCTTCAATAGAAGATAAGATTAATAGGTTTGCAGATAAGGATAGACATCAATTATTCGTAGAGCCAGAAGGTTGGAATACTTGTGAGGTATATGTAAACGGATTTTCTACTTCTTTACCGGAAGATGTTCAATTTAAAGCTTTGCGTTCTGTAGTTGGTTTCGAAAAAGTGAAATTCTTTAGACCGGGTTATGCGATTGAATATGATTATTTCCCGCCTACACAATTAAAACATACTTTAGAAACTAAGTTGATTAATGGCTTGTACTTCGCAGGTCAAATAAACGGAACTACCGGATATGAAGAAGCCGCTTCTCAAGGTTTAATGGCTGGAATAAATGCTGCATTAAAAGTACAAGAGAAAGAGTCTTTTATACTGAAAAGGGATGAAGCTTATATTGGTGTTTTGGTAGACGATCTTATTACAAAAGGTACTGAAGAGCCATATAGAATGTTTACTTCAAGAGCGGAATATAGAACCTTATTAAGACAAGATAATGCAGATTTTAGGTTAACCGAAAGATCTCATGATCTTGGTTTGGCTTCAGAAAAACGTCTTAGAAAGATGGAAGAGAAGAAGGAGAAGTCGCTGAATTTTGTAAATTATTTACAAGAAACAAGTGTGATCCCCGAACACTCTAATCCAGTTTTAGAGTCGAAAGATTCGGCTCCTATGAAACAAAGCGATAAGATCTTTAAAATATTTTCCAGACCAAATATCACTATGGAAGATGTAATGGAGTTTCCAGGGGTAAATGAATTTATTGCTGAAAACGATCTTAATGAAGAGATGTTGGAGCAAACGGAAATTCAGATTAAATACGCAGGATACATCAATAAAGAGAAAAATAACGCAGACAAATTGCACAGATTAGAAGACGTTAAGATTCCTCAAAATTTTGATTATACCAATATCAAATCTATGTCTTTTGAGGCTAGAGAAAAATTAAATAAGATTCAACCGGTTACTGTTTCGCAAGCTTCAAGAATTAGCGGAGTGAGTCCAAGTGATATTTCTGTGCTATTAGTTTATATGGGAAGATAAAATGTTTCACGTGGAACATTGAATAATTTCTTCTATATTTAAAAAACTAATGCGCCCCAACCATTAATAAGATCTGTGAATACTTCTGAAGCAAAGAACACTCAAAAAGTTTATTTAACGTGTAAAGACCATACGGTTTCTGGCGAGGAATTTAATCTGGTATTAGATCCGGAATTAGATCTTTTAGTGACCACTCCAAAACCAGACCCGGAAAAATTATCTTCCTATTATAAAAGCGAAAACTATATTTCGCACACCGATTCTAAAAATTCTTTTACAGATAAACTATATCAGCAGATCAAAAAGATCATGCTGAAAAAGAAATTAAATTGGATCCAACCTTACTTTCCGGAGAAAGGGAAATTATTAGATATTGGAGCAGGAACAGGAGAATTTTTACTACAAGCAAAAAAACAAGGATGGAAAGTAAAAGGAATAGAACCCGATGAAAATGCCAGATTACTTGCTAAGAAAAAGGGAATAAAGTTAGTTTCAGATTCTGCAAATTTTAAAGCTGAAAAATTTGATGTGATTACTATGTGGCATGTTTTTGAACATGTGTACGATCTAAAAAATCAGATCATAGAATTGGAGCAATTGCTCAAAAAGAACGGACTTCTAATTATTGCTGTTCCGAATTATAAAAGTTACGATGCTTCTTATTATAAACAATTTTGGGCAGCTTTTGATGTGCCTAGACATTTATGGCATTTCTCACATAAAAGCTTCAAACAACTTTTAAGCGGAACCACTTTTACAGAAGTAGATTTTAAACCTTTGTTATTTGATTCATTTTATGTGAGTCTATTATCTGAAAAAAATAGGACAGGAAGTAATAATTTTTTGAGATCCTTTTTTATTGGACTAAAATCTAATCTTAAGGCAAGATCCTCTAAAGAGTACTCATCTCTGGCGTATTTCTTTCAGAAAGGAGAGTAATCCGGTTTTAAACAGGATAATTTGACTCAAATGCTTAGAACCAACCGAATGACTATCTTATTGCTCAAAATGCTCTTAAAACGCCTTATTTCAATTCAACTTCCATAAAAAGAATCGATTTTTAAATTAATTACTATAGGATTTACCTATTTCTTGCTTAAGGGTGCAAATTTTTATTTTTTTCCTTGGATACTTTATTACTTTTGCGCAAAACAAAATTAAAATTATGAAGAAGTTATTATTGGTTGTTTTAATTGCAGCCGGACTTACAAGTTGTAACGAACAAAAAACCGCTTACGTAGATACTACCAAAATTATTAAGGAGTACCGTGAGATGAAAGAAGTAGAAGAGGAGTTTACTTCAAAGTCAGATAGAATTAAAGGAGAACTAGATTCTTTAGCTCAAAGTTTTCAAGCAGAAGTACAAGAGTACCAAGCTAACATGAATGGAATGTCTACTACAGAAAGACAAGCTATCGAGCAAGAATTAATGAAGAAGCAACAAGTTATTCAGCAACAACAACAAATGATGGGAAATCAACTACGTCAAGAAAGTGATGTTGTGATAGATTCTATTGTTACTAAAGTGAAAGAATACGTGAAGGAATACGGTAAGGATAATGATTATACTTATATTTTTGGTTCTAACGAATCTGCAAACATTATGTATGCTAAAGAAGGATTAGATATTACAGATGAGATCCTTGAGAAATTAAATGAGACTTACAAGAAGTAATTCTTTTTTACAAGCATAAAAAAAGCATCGGCTCTATTAGAACCGATGCTTTTTTATTTTTATTTAAATGAGTTTTACGATAGCAGCATTACTCCCAATATTACCACTACAAAATAGCCAACAATAGTGAATGCCCCGGCGTAATCTTTAGCAACCCGTTGTCCAAAAAGCAACATTAATAATGTGATGGCAGATAATACGCAAGCATAAAGCGCTATTGCTGTATTTCCGGTTGAAATGATCATTACCATTCCAATTATAGCTAAAATTCCTGCTACTACTTCCAGAATTAAGATGGTAGCAACCATTGCAGGAACTTGATTTTTTAGGAAGGTTTTAGAAAAATGCCCTTTTAGCCATCCAATATTTCCTTTCCAATCTGAGATCTTATCTACACCAGATTGTAAAAAAGTGATCACTATAAAAGCAAGTATCAATAACTCTGTAATATAACTTGTAATGTTTTGCATAGTTTTAAGCTTGTTGAGGAGCGGGTTTTTTATGTATTAATCGGGTTAATTTAATAGATAGATCGGTTAGAACTATTTTGGCGTTCCCGTTACGCTCTATGTGATAAATAGCATCTTCAATTTCTGAAGTGATATCTAAAATATTATCTCCAGTAATAAAAGGAGCAAAGTTCTCTAGTTTAAAATTGGCTGTTTTTGCCTGAATATAAACCAATTCCTTAGCCTTATAATTGTGCAATAATGCCTGTCTAAAAAAGTCTAGGCAATATTGTAAAAAGCTTTTTTGAGTCTCTCTTCCAGCTGAAGCTATTTCTTCACTCCATGAAATAAGATCTAAAATTGCCGCTTTATTACCCTTTGCTTTAAAAGCCGTTCTCACCCAAGTAATGAACCAAGTTTCAAATTGCTCATCTCCAGAATCGTTTTTTAATAGATGTTGCGCTTGCGAATAGCTTCCGTTTGCCTGAATCGCTATTTTGTTTGCTGAAGCTTCGTCTAAAGAATGTTGCTCTTTTAATTTTTCAGCAATTACGGTTTCAGAAAGCGGAGGGAAACTCAATACTTGGCAACGGGAGCGAATAGTTTGTATGATTTGCTCTTCATCTTCGGCAATAAGAATGAATAGGGTTTTGTTTGGTGGCTCTTCAATTAATTTTAGCAATTTATTAGAACATGCCGTATTCATTTTATCTGCCATCCAGATAAGCATGATTTTATAACCGCCTTCATAAGCCTTTAAAGAAAGAGATTTTACAATTTCCTGGGCTTCATCTACTCCAATTTGCCCTTGTTTATTTTCTATTCCTATTTGCTGATACCAATCGAATAAACTTCCGTAAGGATTGTTCTTCAAAAAACTCCTCCAGCCCTCTAAAAAGTGATTGGAAACCGGATGAGATTTTACAACATCGTTGGTTGCAACCGGAAATACAAAATGTAGATCTGGATGAGAAAGTTGATTGAATTTTAAATTACAGCTAGAATTACCCGAAGTGTTTTCGGCGTTTGTATTCCCACACAGCACATATTGCGCATAGGCAACCGCCATTGGCAAAATTCCACTTCCATGATTCCCAACAAATAATTGGGCATGAGGAATACGGCCTCTATCTGCCGTGGTGGTTAAATGATTTTTTATATGTGGTAAGCCGAGAACTTCAGAAAAGAGCATAAGCAAAGATAAAATTAATCTTCACTTAATATCTTTAGAAAAAATTATATTTGTAGTTCACACATCGAAAATGAAAACAGTAGACAACTATAATTTTAAAGATAAAAAGGCACTTATACGGGTAGATTTCAACGTTCCCTTAGATGAGGACGGAAATGTAACCGATAGTACAAGAATAGAGGCTGCAAAGCCTACCATTATTAAAATCTTGGAAGACGGCGGAAGCGTTATTTTGATGACGCATTTGGGAAGACCAGAGAACAAAGAAGCTAAATTTTCGCTTCAGCAAATTGTTAGCAAGGTTTCTGAAGTGATGGGAGTAAACACAAAATTTGTAAATGATTGTGTTGGTGAAATAGCCGAAAATGCGGTAAAAGATCTGAAGCCCGGTGAAATATTATTGTTGGAAAATTTAAGATATCATAAAGAGGAAACCGAAGGAGATACTGGTTTTGCAAAACAACTTGCCAAACTTGGAGACATTTATGTGAATGATGCCTTTGGTACAGCACACAGAGCGCATGCTTCTACTACGATAGTTGCTAAATATTTTGATGATAAGTGTTTCGGTTACCTTTTGAAGGAAGAGATAGAAAGTTTGAACAAGGTTTTAAATTCAGCAGAAAAACCTGTTACCGCAATTATTGGAGGCGCCAAGGTATCTTCTAAGATCACTGTTATCGAGAACATCTTAGATAAAGTAGATCACCTAATTATTGGTGGTGGAATGGCTTTTACTTTTGTAAAGGCAAAAGGAGGAAAGATTGGAAGCTCTTTGGTAGAGGATGACAAACAAGATCTGGCTTTAGATATTTTGAAGTTAGCCTCTAAAAAAGGAGTAGAAGTTCATTTGCCTGTAGATTCGGTTATTGCAGATAGTTTTTCTGAACTTGCTAATAAAGATGTAAGCGCTATAGATGCTATTCCAGATGGATGGATGGGTCTAGACGCAGGACCAAAATCTATTGCAATTTTTTCTGAAGTTATTGCAAAATCTAAAACTATTCTTTGGAATGGTCCAGTTGGAGTGTTCGAAATGGATGCTTTTTCTGAAGGAACCAAGAAAGTTGGAGAAGCTATTGGATTGGCTACCAAAAACGGTGCTTTTTCGCTAGTTGGAGGAGGAGATTCTGTTGCGGCTGTTAATAAATTTAATTTAGAAAATGACGTGAGCTACGTGTCTACCGGTGGTGGCGCTATGTTAGAAATGCTAGAGGGAAAAATACTTCCTGGTATACAAGCTATTTCTGAAGACTAGACAAGAAATCATTAAAAATCCCGTTTCTGTACAATAGTTGTAGAAATATGAAGAAGATAATAACAGTTTTGTTTTTATTTGTGTTTTTGGGCGCTATGGCGCAAAAGAAACCAGTGAAAACTCCCATAAAACCTGCTACTCAAACCGAGAAAGCGAATTTTAGAGTTCAGGTTTTTCAGAAGGCAGATAGCAGTAAGATTCAATTAAAAAATCCTGATCCAGAATTTAAAGATCGGCTGCCAATTTCAGCAAAAATCGAAAAAGGGAATTTAAAAAACCTAAGAGATCTGCCAAAAGCAGCTTCAATAGACTCGGTTTGGAAAAGGGAATTGCTGAATTCAGATCTTTATGAAAATATGCAGGAAGAGATCTTAAAGCAAGATTATTCTGAAGTTGTACTTAAAGAATTACCAACCGACACTCTAAAGGCTAGACTAGCAAGATTAAATGCTAGAACTCCTTTTAACATAGAATACAATCCTATTTTAGAAAGTGTTATTAAATCTTATTTAAAGCGCAACAAAAAATCTATGGAGCGCTTAATGGCGTTAAGCGAGTATTATTTCCCGATGTTCGAGCAGCAATTGGATAGATACGATGTTCCTTTAGAAATTAAGTATTTAGCGATTGTAGAATCTGCATTAAATCCAAGAGCAAAATCCAGAGTAGGAGCAACTGGATTATGGCAATTCATGTTTGCAACCGGAAAAATGCATGGCTTAGATGTAAGCTCTTATGTAGATGAGCGTATGGATCCTATTATGGCTACAGAAGCTGCAGTGCGTTATCTAGCCAGTTTATACAAAACATTTGGTGACTGGGATATGGTGTTAGCCTCTTATAACTCTGGACCTGGAAATGTTTCTAAAGCAATAAGAAGAAGTGGAGGTTCAACAAATTATTGGACATTAAGGCAATATCTTCCACGTGAAACAGCTGGATATGTTCCTGCTTTTTTAGCGACATTATATCTCTTTGAATACGCAAAAGAGCACGATTTTCAACCTAATCGCCCTGAAGTAACCTTCTTCGAGACAGATACGCTTCATGTTAAGCAAATGCTCACCTTCGATCAGATCTCTAAAGTTTCTGGTGTAGATAAGGAAATGTTGCAATTTTTAAATCCGAGTTATAAGCTAGACATCATTCCATATGTGGAAGATGAAGATTATGCATTAAGATTACCAAGAAGTGGTGTTGGGTTATTTGTGAATAATGAAGATCTGATCTATAATTTCGCAAAAACTGAATTAGTTGAAAAAGAAAAAGAGCTTCCAAGATTTGTTGAAGCAGAAGATAAAGTAAGGTATAGAGTAAAAAGCGGTGACTTTTTAGGAAGGATTGCAGATAAATATGGTGTTGGTGTTAGTAGTATAAAATCCTGGAATAGCCTTAAAAGTAACAATTTACGCGTGGGTCAATATCTAACTATATATCCAAAAAAGCCTTTATCTGCTTCGGCTAGTGCTGTTACCAAACCTAAGTCTATAAGTACTCCATCTACCTACACGGTAAGAAATGGAGATTCCTTATGGAGCATTTCTCAAAAGTTCCCAGGTATTTCGGTACAAAATTTGAGGTCATGGAATAGTATTTCAAATACAAATCTAAAACCCGGGATGAAGCTTAAGCTTTCAGGTAGTTAGCATTTACTAAAACCACCATTATGAAGAATATTATATTCTTAAGTTTATTTATCACACTATTATTTACTGGTTGCAAAGAATCTGAAGAGGAAAGCAACATCTATCTCGCAAATTCTTCTGGAAATATCAATAACATTTCTGTTGTTATGGATAATACAATGTGGGAAGGGTCTATTGGAGAAGCTTTGCGCAAATCCTTAGCCGCACCAGTAGATGGATTACCTCAGGAGGAACCTATGTTTTCCTTAAACCAAATGCCACCAGAATCTTTTTCTGGGTTTGTTAGAAAGAACAGGCTATTTGTAAAGATCGAAAAAGCAGACAATGCTAATTTCAAGATCTTTAACGATCCTTATGCAAAGCCACAAACTGGCGTGTTGATCACCGGAAAAGATTCTAATGAGATCGTGGAACAGATAAATGCAAATTCTGCAGAGATCGTTCTTGCACTTCGAAATACAGAGATTAAAGAGAAACAACGCCGAATTAATAAATCATTAAAGGATGATGAGAAACTTAAAAGAACCTTGGGAGTTTCTTTAAAATTTCCAACTGCCTATAGATATGCAATGGAAAATGACGATTTCTTCTGGATAAGAAAGGATATTCCGAAAGGAAATATGGAAATACTGGTTTATTCAGTGCCTTTAAATCAAATAGACAGCGATACAAGCATTGTAGCAAACATTATTAAAATGAGAGATTCAATTGGACTTGCACATATTCCAGGGCCACTAGAGGGAAGCTATATGATCACCGAAGAAGCATATGCTCCTTATTTATTCGATTCTGAAATTGATGGGAAGTTTGCTTATGAAACTAAGGGAACTTGGGAAGTGAAAAATGCATTTATGGCTGGGCCATTTATTAACTATGCTGTTCGTGACTCGGTCAACAACAGATATATAATTCTAGAGGGTTTTACCTTTGCACCAGCAACAGCTAAGCGAGACAATATGTTCGAACTAGAAGCAATTTTAAAATCTGCGAAAATAGATTAAAAAAAAAGCCCAATTTTAATTGGGCTTTTTTTTATAATGAAGATTTACTATTGTCGTCTGGTATTTTCTTGTCTTTGTCCTCATCATCTTTAGAGGCATCTTTAAATTCTTTTATACCACTACCTAATCCTCGCATTAATTCAGGAATTTTACGACCTCCAAACAATAATAATACAACAATAACTATTAAAATTATTTGCGGAGCACCTATAACTAATGGTAAAAATAATGCGTTCATAATAAAAGGGTTTAGTTCTACAAACTTAACAAGAATTCGTTAATATAAACGTTTAAGAGCAATAAAATAGTATAAATTTAACTTTATGCTATCTTTGTGATAGCTGGAAAAATTATGGTTAAAGAAAGAAGAGAAAAACAGAAATTTGCCAAGAAGCTTCTGCATAAATATAGATTGGTAATTTTAAATGAAGACACCTTTGAGGAGCGCCTTTCATTTAAGTTAACCAGATTAAATTTATTTGTAGCTATAACTTCTAGTGCCATTCTTTTAATAGCGCTAACAACTTTTATTATTGCATTTACAGGCCTTCGAGAATACATTCCGGGATATTCATCAGCAAAACTTAAAAAGCAAGCTACAGAATTGGCTTATAAAACAGATTCTCTGCAAACCGCTTTAATGCTTAACAATCAATATTACGAATCTATAAGAAGAGTGTTAACTGGAGATCTTGCCGTGGGAGATCTAAATAGAGATTCTTTAATTAATTCTCAGCAGTTAGATTCTGGTTTAATAGACCTTTCTCCTTCCAAGGCAGATTCTCTATTAAGGGAAGAAGTTGCGATGGAGGACAAGTATAACGTATTAGAAACCGCTGGATCTGATATGGAGTTCGTGTTGTTTCCCCCGGTTAAAGGGCCAATTTCTGAAGGCTATAATTTTAAAAGCAAACATTTTGCCGTAGATATTGTGGTTGCAAAAAATGCCCCTGTAAAATCTGTTGCAGATGGTCGGGTGATCTTTGCCGAATGGAGCGCAGGAACGGGATATGTTATAATTATAGAACATAATTATGGATTACTCTCTGTATATAAGCACAACTCTTCGTTAACTAAAGAGCAAGGAGAATTTGTAAAATCTGGAGAAGTGATCGCTGCGGCGGGTTCTACCGGAGAACTTACTACAGGTCCGCATTTGCATTTTGAATTATGGAATGAAGGGAATCCGGTAAACCCTACAGATTATATCGATTTTGATTAAGTTTCTATGTCTATAAAATCCTTTGCAGCAAAGATCTTTGCTAACAACATTCGCAAAAAAATTAATAAATGGGCTTCTAATCCAGAAGTTACACAGCAAAAAGTTTTTAAAAAACTTCTACGATCTGCGGAAAATACTCAGTTTGGAGTAGATCATGATTTTAAAAATATTCATACTTATAGAGATTTTGCTAGAAAAGTTCCTGTTAGGGATTATGAAGAGTTGAAGCTTTATGTGGATAAGATGGTAGCTGGAGAACCAAATATTTTGTGGCCTGGAAAACCGCTTTATTATGCGAAAACTTCAGGAACTACAAGTGGAGCAAAGTACATTCCGCTTACAAAAGAATCTATGCCAACGCATATTGAAGCTGCTAGAAATGCTATTTTATGTTATATAGCCGAAACTGGGAATTCTAGATTTGTAGATGGAAAAATGATCTTTTTGCAGGGTAGCCCTGAGTTAACAGAAAAAAATGGGGTAAAACTCGGGAGATTATCTGGTATTGTGGCACATTTTGTTCCAGCGTATCTACAAAGGAACAGAATGCCTAGTTGGGAAGCTAATTGTATTGAAGACTGGGAAACTAAAGTGAACACGATTGTTGAGGAAACAAAAGGAGAGGATATGACCGTTATAAGTGGTATTCCTTCTTGGGTGCAAATGTATTTTGAAAAATTACAAGCTACCACAGGGAAGAAAGTTGGAGATCTCTTCAAAAATTTTAACCTTTTCATCTATGGAGGCGTAAATTATGAACCTTATCGGGCTAAATTTGAAAACTTAATTGGAAGAAAAGTAGATAGTATTGAACTATATCCTGCTTCTGAAGGTTTTTTTGCATTTCAAGATACCCAAGGAGATAAAGGAATGTTGCTTCAGCTTAATTCCGGGATCTTTTATGAATTTATAAGATCTGAAGAATTTTATAATGAATCCCCAGAAAGGCTAACCATTAGTCAAGTTGAGGTTGGTGTGAATTATGTGATGATCATTTCTTCCAGTGCAGGGCTCTGGGCCTATAATTTGGGAGATACCATTCAGTTTACTTCATTAAAACCTTTTAAAATAATAGTTTCAGGGAGGATCAAGCATTTTATTTCAGCCTTTGGAGAACATGTAATTGCAAAGGAAGTGGAAGAAGCTATGCAGGAAGCGACCAATAAAACCAATAGCAGAATTACTGAGTTTACGGTAGCGCCGCAAATCACTCCCGAAGGAGAACAGTTGCCATATCACGAATGGTTTGTAGAATTTGAAAAGGAACCGGAAAACCTTCAGCAGTTTTCTGAAATACTGGATAAATCCATGCAAAAACAGAATTCTTACTATCTAGATCTTATAGATGGTAAAATTCTTCAGCAGTTAAAAATTAATAAAATTCCCGAGAACGGATTTCAGCAATACATGAAATCTATAGGAAAATTGGGAGGTCAAAATAAATTACCAAGATTAGCTAACGATCGTAAGATTGCAGAATTCTTGGAAAAATTATAAAGCGAAACAAAAAATGGTGAATATAAATTTGATGGGGAGAACCCGTGCACAAGAGAGTACCAATGCAATAGAGCGTATGTATATTACGATGCGACATTTATTTAATCGCGGGTTTTATAAGCCGATGGGTGTTTCTGGAGAAACTTTGAGAGAATCTCTTTTAACGCTTAGACCGGAGATCTACGGGACTATTGCTGAAGATAAGGTAGAACTTGATGGATTATTGTATGTGATAGAACGTTTACCGGTTGGAATAGAGCAGTGCAGATTTATAAACCTTACCAGTGATGAAGGTTATGCAAATTCTCACTTTAAACCGATTGTTCCTCCAAAAAGAAGAAGAAATTGTTACCGAATTGATGAAGAGCAAATGAATATTGAGGTTACTCGTGGCCGTTCGGAGATCTATGATATTTTAACACACCTTACTTTCCTTTTTATTGAATCTCACAAAATTATGCGTCGTGTGATTATAGATGAAGAAGGTAGCGTTACCAGAGACTGGATGAAGTTGGAGGCTGCGGTTTTAAAACCTAACCTAACTCAGAATGAGCGTGAAATAGCACTTACTCATACCGCAAATATATTAGGAAGAACCTTTAAAGAGGTTACTACGATGTATCCTAAATTTATGATACCGGAAAATGAAGAGCGTTTTTTGGAGATCATTTATTTCTTAGGAAAACTAGCGATAGACGAAACCATAAACAATAATAAGCGCATTGTTACTTTTAGTCCGGTGCTTAGAGAGCGTTTGGGTCACCACATTCATGGGGAGATCTGGGCAGATTCTATCAAGCAATATTTGGTTGAAAATAACCTGATGTACAGGCCAATTCATATAATTAGTGCGAACATGCATAGTGTTATGAATACACTATTCACGCCTATTGCTTTGCAGGATGAGCTTAAAGAAAAGAAAGCAATGCAGATCTATGAAGAGCTTAGTAATAGCGGAAATGGACAACTTCGGAACAAAGTGATGAAAATTGCTTTAGAAAACGGAATGAAATTTATTGAAGATACCAGCGGAACCAATATTGATGTTCAGGTTTTTGATACTGCTAAGATAAAAGATGGGTTTAGAAGTCCGAATTTTAGTGATAAGTCTGAAAATCAAATGCCCGTTATTGTGGTAATGGATTACGCTTTTGGGGAACAAGCCTATGAAACTATGGATGAATTACTGAAGCCATATAGATATAATGAGGAGGACATTCATTTGAATGTAGATTCGGTTTCTATCATGGGGAAAGCTGGAATTTTGGATGGTGGAAAAGGCGATATAATGATCCCTTCCGCTCATTTATTTGAAGGAACTGCAGATAACTATCCTTTTTCTAACGAACTTAAAAAAGAAGATCTAGAAGGAAATGGAATTAAGGTTGTTGATGGATCTATGATCACGGTACTTGGAACTTCGCTTCAGAACAGAGATATTTTAAAATTCTTTCAGGAATCTACTTGGAATGTTGTTGGACTGGAAATGGAAGGTGTGCATTATCAAAAAGCAATACAATCGGCTTCTAGATTAAGAGGAAATATTAAAGAAGATGTAAAAGTACGTTATGCCTATTATGCTTCAGATAACCCACTAGAAACTGGAAGCACATTAGCTTCAGGAGGATTGGGAACAACAGGAGTAAAACCAACATATTTAATTACAGAGAAGATCCTTGAACAGATCTTTAATTCTTAGATAGTAATGAAATTCGAAGAAACCCCTTTAAAAGATAGTTTTTTAATAACTCCGGAATCGTATCCAGATGAGCGTGGATTCTTCTTGGAAAGTTTTCACAAGAAAAAATTTAATGAAGCAACAGGTTTAGATATTGAATTTGTTCAGGATAATCAGTCGGTTTCTAAAAAGGGTGTTTTAAGAGGTTTGCACTTTCAATCTGGAGATTTTGCACAGGCTAAACTGGTTCGTGTTATATATGGTGAGGTTTTGGATGTAATTGTAGATCTAAGACCAGAAT
The DNA here is from genome assembly GCA_964636585.1 of uncultured Antarcticibacterium sp. Taxonomy (GTDB): domain Bacteria; phylum Bacteroidota; class Bacteroidia; order Flavobacteriales; family Flavobacteriaceae; genus Gillisia. The sequence goes on along the minus strand of CAZWSP010000001.1, from coordinate 62,388 downwards.
CTCCAACCTTTAAAAAAGTTCACAAAGTGCTGCTTTCAGATAAAAATTTGAAGCAATTATTTATCCCACAAGGTTTTGCTCACGGGTTTATAACCTTATCTGAAATCTCTGTTTTTTCTTATAAATGTGATCGGTTTTATTATCCAGGTTCAGAATCTGGAGTGATCTATAATGACCTAGATCTTAATATAGATTGGAATTTTCCTGAGATGGACTTAATTCTATCAGAAAAAGACACTAAATTACCGACACTCAAAGAGTTATTCCCATGAAAACAGTTTTGGTTACTGGAGCGTCCGGACAATTAGGCAAGTGCCTGCAAAAAATTGCCTTAAATGATCATTCTATAGACTGGTTATTTATGAACTCTTCAGAAATCGACATTACTTCTAAGTGCGATATAAGCATGTGTTTTGGCAGTAAACAAATAGATTATTGTATTAATTGCGCTGCTTATACCAATGTTGAAAAGGCTGAATCTGAAAAAGAACAAGCGTTCAACATTAATGCTGAAGCGGTTAAGAATTTAGCTGAAATTTGTAAAGCTCATAAAACCATTTTAATCCATATTTCTACAGATTATGTGTTTGATGGAACTACCGACAATAAATACAAAGAGGATGATGCCACAAATCCAATAAATGTGTATGGTGCTTCCAAACTTAAGGGAGAACAGTATATCAAGGATATTATTGGCTACTATTTTATATTTCGTACGTCTTGGTTATATTCAGAATATGGACATAACTTTTACAAAACCATATTAAATAAGGCTTCCGAAGGAGCAACTTTAAATATTACCACATCGCAAAAAGGCACACCTACCAATGCAAACCATCTTGCTGAACTTTTGGTAAAGATAATTCAAGAAGAAAGTGATCGATATGGTTTATATCACTTCAGCAATGCTGGAGAAACCAGCTGGTACGAATTTGCGAAGGAGATATTAAAAGTTTCAGGGAATAGCGATGAGGTAGTGTTAAATGAAGATAATTCCTATAAAACCATAGCCGCCAGACCAGAATATAGCGTTCTGGATAAAACCAAATTGAAATCGAATTTCGAGATTGAAGTTTCCTCTTGGCAAGATGCTTTATTAGAATTACACAATAACAATTTATAATTAGAGAAATATTTTAAATGTCTAAAAGGATATTAATTACAGGAGCAGCCGGATTTTTAGGTTCTCATTTGTGCGATAGATTTGTAAAAGAAGGTTACCAAGTGATCGGGATGGATAACCTGATAACGGGTGACATGAAGAATATCGAGCACCTCTTAAAAATGGAGTCTTTCGAATTCTATCATCATGATATTACCAAATATGTGCATGTTGCCGGAAAACTGGATTATATCCTGCATTTTGCTTCCCCAGCAAGCCCTATAGATTATTTAAAAATTCCAATTCAAACCTTAAAAGTTGGATCTGTTGGGGTTTTACACCTATTGGGATTAGCCAAGGAAAAGAATGCTAGAATACTTATCGCTTCTACTTCAGAAATTTATGGAGACCCGTTGGTGCATCCGCAAACAGAAGATTATTACGGAAACGTAAATTCTATTGGTCCCCGCGGAGTGTATGATGAAGCTAAGCGATTTCAGGAATCTATAACCATGGCTTATCACCGTTTTCACGGATTAGAAACTAGAATTGCCAGAATTTTTAATACCTATGGTCCAAGAATGCGATTAAATGATGGCCGTGTAATTCCTGCATTTATTGGTCAAGCCTTGCGTGGGGAAGATCTAACTGTTTTTGGAGATGGTTCTCAAACCAGATCTTTTTGTTATGTAGACGATCAGGTGGAAGGTATTTACAGATTGCTTTTAAGTGATTATTCAGATCCTGTGAATATTGGAAATCCAGATGAGATCACTATTCGCGAATTTGCAGACGAAATAATAAAGCTTACCAATTCCGAACAAAAAATAATTTGTGAACCATTACCAGCAGACGATCCTATGCAGAGGCAACCAGACATTACCCGAGCCAGAGAAATATTAGGTTGGGAGCCAAAAGTTTCTAGAGAAGAAGGGATGGAAATCACCTACAATTATTTTAAAAATCTTACTCAGGAAGAATTATTTAAAAGCGAGCATAAAGATTTTGCAAAGCACATTAGGCGCTAAATAATATTTTATGGAGCAATCGCCATTAGTTTCGGTAATTATGCCCGCATACAACTCGGCGGCTTTTATTTCTGAAGCTATCCACTCGGTAATACAACAATCATATCTAAATTGGGAGCTTCTGGTAATAGATGATGCTTCAGCAGATGAAACTATATTAATTGTTGAATCTTTCAGCAAAAACAACCCGCGAATAAAGCTTTTTAAGAACGCTTCAAATCAAGGAGCGGGAATTACAAGAAACAAAGGGATAAAAGAAGCTAAGGGCGCTTTTATAGCCTTTCTAGACGCAGATGATGTGTGGTTGCCGGAGAAATTGGATGTTCAGTTAGCATTTATGTGGAAACACGATTTGGAAATGACCTTTTCCAGTTATAATTTGATGGATGAAGCTGGCATTTTGCTTCAAAAAAAAGTAAAAGCACTTCCTGTTCTTACCTATCAAAAACTACTTCGTTCTAATTATGTGGGAAATCTAACCGGAATCTATAATGTTGAAAAATTAGGAAAAATCTATTGTCCGGAACTTAGAAAAAGGCAAGATTGGGCTTTATGGTTAACTATCTTGTCTAAGATAGGTTCAACAAAAGGGATCGAAAAATCCCTAGCAAATTACAGAATCAGGGAAAATTCTATTTCTAAAAATAAAACGGCTCTTTTAAAATATAACTATTTGATCTATAGCGAATTCTTGAAATATAGCAGATTCAAAAGTTTGATGAAAATGAGCGTTTTTTTGAAAGAGCATTTTTTTGTGAAGAACAAGCAGGTAAAAAAGTTAGATAATTGAAGTGAACTGCTTCAGTTTTCCACTTTTATTCCTTTTTAAAATCGGCATTTTTTCAAATTCTACATGTAAATTCTTGCCCACAAAAGTTTCAATAGCAGTAAGTATTTTCTTAACCTGAACTTCGGTAAACTCATGTTCGCTCACATATTCAATTTTAAACTTATCTAACGCTGTTTGCACGATTAGAAATTCCTTTATACTTCCAGCATCTTCTATAATAGATTTGGTAACATAATAAAACGTTAGTCCAGGCACTACTTTTCCATTTGCCAGTCTGGCCACATCATTAGTTCTTCCGGTAAGATTTAAAAGGATGGGATGTTTATGTGTACTGTTCTTTGCCAGAGTACCGGTATCGCCAATGTCGTATCGAATCATTGGATGAGCCTTATTGTAAAGGGACGTGATCACAATTCTTCCTTCTTCTCCCAAAGGAAGACTATGATTGTTTTCGTCTAAGATCTCAATAAGTAAACTTTCGGCATTGACTATCCAATCTCCGTTGGTATTTTCGAAGGCGATAAGGCCAACTTCACTGGCGCCATATTCGTTCACCACAGGAATTCCGAAGGCTTCTTCGATCAATAATTTATCATTCTCGAATAATTTTTCTGAAGTGACTATGCACACTTTTAAAGATGGACAGGTTTGCTTCAGCACAATCTTTCGCTTCTTTAAGAACTTGGCGAAAAGTAAAATAGCACTGGTGTATCCGTTTATGTAATCGAATTCAGATTTCTCAAAACGAATCAAGAATTCTTCCATCTTTTTCTCGCTAAGATCGAATACATTAAACCTTCGGCGTAAGCTTACCTGATCTTTAAAACGTTCGGTTAAATTTCCGTAGAAATCCAAGGGAATCCCGTAAAACCTAGCTTGAAGCGATTTGTTGAGGTTGATGTTTATCCATTTATATCGATCAATAAATTCGGCCCAAGTAACGGCATGACAAAACCGGTCTTTCGCAAAAATGAAAGGATGACCGCTCGAACCCGAAGTTTTACCTACGTAAGCGTTCTTTTTAGTATATCCTTTACTAAGCCTTTCTTTTAAAGGCCTTTGCAGGTCAGATTTCTGCATAACAGGAACTTCTTCCCAATCTAAAAACTCTTTTTCTCCAAAAAATTTCTTGTAATAGGCATTATTGGCTAAATGATAATTTACAATTGCACGCCTTCTATTTTGCACATAATCTTCAAACTCTTCCTCCGGAATGTCTTGAATTTCCCGCACTAATTTTTGGGCCCTGTTTATAGGGAATTTATTAAGCTGAAGAGAGATTTTAAACCAGTTCAAAGGCTAGAGTTGCTTTATTTTATTCGAAAATATTAGTGCTTCAATTTACAAACAATTATTTTTGGCGCAAGAACTTAAAAAGACTTCCACATGAATATTTTGATATTAGGTGCCGGTGGCCGGGAACATGCATTTGCTGTAAAAATTTTAGAGAGCAAAAAATGCGACCAACTTTTTGTTGCACCTGGTAATGCTGGGACTGCTAACATTGCCACTAATGTGGATTTGAAGGTAACTAATTTTGATGCAATCAAAGACTTTGTTCTTAAAGAAAATATAGAAATGCTTGTGGTAGGTCCTGAAGATCCTTTGGTTTTGGGGATTTCAGATTTCTTTAGTAACGATCCAGATCTAAAAGCTATTCATGTAGTAGGTCCTTCTAAAAGAGGTGCTTTATTAGAAGGTAGTAAGGAGCGTGCAAAAGAATTTATGGCAATGCATACTATTCCAACGGCAGCCTATCAAAGTTTTACGGCAGAAAGTCTGGAAGCTGGAAAATCATTTCTTGAAACGCTAAAATCGCCATATGTTTTAAAAGCAGATGGATTAGCGGCAGGGAAAGGAGTGCTTATTTTGGAAGATCTTGAAGAAGCTAAAATGGAATTGCAACACATGTTAATAGATAGCAAGTTCGGTAATGCCGGTGAAAAGGTGGTTATAGAAGAATTCTTGGACGGAATAGAATTAAGCGTGTTCGTCCTTACCGACGGGAAGAATTATAAGATCTTACCAACCGCTAAAGATTACAAGAGAATAGGCGAAGGAAATACAGGATTAAACACCGGCGGAATGGGAGCGATCTCTCCGGTTCCTTTTGTAGATGAGGTTTTAATGAACAAGATTGAAGAGCGTATTGTAAAACCTACAATTGATGGACTTCAAAAAGAAGAGATAGATTACAAAGGTTTTGTGTTTATTGGCTTGATAAAGGTTGGAGACGAGCCTTATGTGATAGAGTATAACGTAAGAATGGGAGATCCTGAAACCGAAGTAGTGCTACCAAGAATAGAAAGCGATCTGTTAGAATTGTTTACTTCTTTAAAAGACCAAAAATTAAATGAGGTTAGCTTAACAATTTCTCCTGAAACTGCCGTTACTGTTATGTTGGTTTCTGGTGGATATCCTGAAGCTTACGAGAAAGGAATGGAGATTAGCGGATTGGAGAATATTGAAGATTCTTTAGTGTTTCACGCGGGGACTTCAGAAAAAGATGGAAAAGTGGTGACCAATGGAGGAAGAGTATTGGCGGTAACTTCGTTTGGAAATAGCTACCAAGAGGCATTAAAAAAATCTTATCAAAATGTAGATAAACTTCATTTTGATAAGATGTATTATAGAAAAGATCTAGGTTTTGACCTAGCCTAAGAATGAATGAGCTTTAGGATCGCGGTCCTCTTCGTCGTTATCATTGAATTTCTTCAATTGTAACATCCAATAAACCAAAGCCGCAACACAAATGATCATAAAGATCCAGTTCATTAAATTGGCTAGAGCCCAAGACTCGTCTTGTAATTCTCTTAAGGCGTTATAAGGAATAAATAATATTTCTGTAAAAAGCCAAGCGATTCCTTCAAAAAAATCTTTCATTGTATAACTTTGTTATATTATGATGCAAAAATATAAAAAACCAACATGCTAACAAGCTTTTTTAGCAAATCTAAACCAGTAATTTTTATAACAGTCGTTCTATTTATGGCTGTTTTTTATGTTTTGGCCAATTTACAACCCTTGGTTCAGGAATTTGGAGTTTATGCATTGCTTACCAAAATGGGGATTTTTATAAGCTTTTTAGTTAGTGCCTTAATATTAGATTTTATTGCTAAAAAGAATGAACTCACCAAAAGAAGCGGCTTTAAGATCTTGATCTTTGCGGTTTGTTCTGTCTCATTTGCCGCAATTTTAAAGGACAATCAAGTGATTATAGCTAATCTCTGCGTTCTACTTTCCATAAGACGAATTATAAGTTTAAAATCTAGAAAAGACGTTGCCCTAAAGATTTTCGATGCTACATTTTGGATCTGTATTGCTTCGCTTTTCTACTTTTGGTCCATCCTTTTTCTCTTAATAGTTCTATGCGGAATCTTATTTCATGCGGTTAATTATTTTAAAAATTGGTTAATCCCATTTGTAGCCATGTTCGTGGTTTTTATCCTTGTTGCAACCTTTCATATTCTCGTAAACGATTCATTTTATAGTTTAGATTCTTGGTTTCAGGCAAGTTCCTTTCAGTTCGAAAATTACCGCGATCCACGCTTGTTTATTCCTTTAAGCATCTTGATAACTTTGGCTTTATGGACCTTATCCTACTACTTTAAGATCTTTCAAAAGGCAGGAATTCGATCTAGACCAACCTATATGTTGGTTTTTATCACCTTGATTATCTCTATTTTGGTGGCCATTTTTTCTCCCATTAAAAATGGAAGTGAATTATTATTTTTCTTTGTGCCGCTTTCTATAATCGCTTCAAATTATTTTGAAGGCAGGAAAGAAAGAACCTTTAAAGAGATCCTTTTAATTGGACTTATCTTAATGCCAATTCTAATTCCTATTATATTCTAATATCTTCTTAAGTTTAGTTAGCTTCAGGTTTTCCACTATTTCAAAATATAATACCTTTGTTTTCTTTATAAATTTTGGTAAAAAATTCAATTTTATACCGAAACCTATTTTTTCATAATTCAAATTAATACAACTATGTTTTCATCAAAAGCAAATAAGATCTTTAAAAAAGTAATAGATACCTACCATTTGGAAAATACGGTGGATCAAGCATTCGAAAATCCATATAATAAAGATTCTGACTTGATCGAGCATTTGCTTTATAGAAAATCTTGGATAGATACCGTACAGTGGCATTATGAAGACATTATTAGAGACCCAAATATAGATCCTGTTGAAGCTTTAACTCTTAAAAGAATGATAGATGCTTCTAACCAAGATAGAACCGATATGGTGGAGTTTATAGATAGTTATTTTCTTGAAAGATTTAAAGATGTTTCTCCAAAAAGCGATGCTACTATAAATTCTGAAAGTCCGGCGTGGGCAATAGATAGATTATCTATTCTTGCGTTAAAGATCTTTCATATGGACGAGGAAGTGAATAGAGAAGATGCTTCTGCAGATCACCGTAAGAATTGTGAAACTAAATTGAATATTCTTTTGGAGCAGCGTGTAGACCTTTCTTCAGCAATAGATACCTTATTAGAAGATATTGAAAATGGCGATAAATACATGAAAGTGTATAAGCAAATGAAGATGTATAATGACGACGAATTAAACCCTGTCCTTAGAAAGAAAAACTAATTGTGAGCTCAAGATCCAATATATCATCTTCTTCTGAAGGCAATTTTATAAAGCCTAAACACGCTGAAGCCCATATATTGGTAATAAGATTATCTGCCTTGGGAGATGTGGCCATGCTTTCACCGGTTCTGAGAGTATTAAACCAAACCTATCCAAAATTAAAGATCACCTTACTAACACGGAAATTCTTTGCCCCAATTTTCAAGGATATTCCAAATGTAAAGATCTATGAAGCAGATATTAATGGTGAACACAGTGGCGTTTTTGGGTTAAGCAGACTTGCAAAGGACTTGAGAGACTTGGATGTAGATGCTGTTGCAGATGTACACGATGTACTAAGAAGTAATATTTTAAAATCGGTGTTTTATTTCTACGGAATTCCGGTGAAACAGATCGATAAAGGAAGGGCACAGAAAAAAGCACTTACCGCTCCCAATAATAAGGTTTTTCAGCAATTAAAAGCTACCACTCAGCGCTATGCAGAGGTGTTTGGGGAATTGGGTTATCCAATTAATTTAGACGAACACAAATTTCCTGAAAAACAAAAGATCTCTCCAAATACCCGAGCCATAACTGGAACCACACCTTTAAAATGGATAGGAATTGCGCCTTTTGCTCAACATGATTCTAAGGTTTATCCTTTAGATCTTATGGAACAGGTGCTTTCTCAACTAGATCTGGCAGGAAGATCCCAGATCTTTCTTTTTGGAGGAGGAAAAGAAGAAATTGAACAATTAGAAGAATTAGCTTCAAAATTTGAACGAGTAACTTCTTTAGCTGGGAAATTAACTTTTGAGGAAGAACTGGCTTTGATATCTAATTTAGACGCAATGCTTTCTATGGATAGTGGAAATGCACATTTAGCTGCCATTTATGGGATTCCTACGCTAACGATTTGGGGGGTTACACATCCTTATGCTGGATTTATGCCATTTGGCCAACCAATGGAAAACTGCATTTTACCAGATCTAAATAAATATCCGCAAATTCCTACCTCCATTTATGGAAACAAAGTTCCAGCTGGTTACGAGGATGTAATGCGTAGTATTACTCCAGAATATGTGGTTTTACGAATGAATGAGGTTTTGAATTTAAATTCCTGATCTAAACATCATCATAATCTACCTTTAAGGTTGGAGTTAAAGGATGCGCTTGACATGTAAGTATTAAACCTTCAGCGATTTCGCTATCTGTAAGGATCTGATTTTTTGCCATTTCTGCCTTTCCTTCAGTAATTCTCGCGATACAGCTACTGCAAATTCCACCTTGACAAGAATATGGCACATCCAGATCATGATCTAAAGCCGCGTCTAAAACCGTAGCCTTTTTATTCATCGAGAAAGTAGTTTCTTCATCATCTACTAAAACCGTAAGTTGGGTTTCTCCTTCAACATCTATTTCTATAGCTCCGGTATCGCTGGTTGTAAAGAGTTCGAAATGAATCTTTTCTTTAGGAATTCCATTTTTCTGAAGATTTTCAGAAACGCTTTCGATCATTACCTCTGGTCCGCACAAATAGAATTTTTCAAATTCCATTCCGTCAAACTTATTCTTGATAACATAGTTTACAGTGCTGTTCTCGATCCTTCCGAAGTGGGCATTTTCTTCCTGAGTTCTACTATAAACAAATTCTATAAATAAGCGCTCTGGATATTTTAACTGAAGCTCAAGAAGTTCTTTGAAAAATATAGTATCATCTGGAGTTCTGTTTCCATATACTAAAACAAACTTGCTCTCAGATTCCTTCTGAAGCATTGTTTTAATTATAGAAAGCACGGGAGTAATTCCACTTCCCGCCACAAAAGCTGCATAATTATGCTTTTCATTTCCAGGTTCAAAAATAAATTTTCCTTCTGGAGGATGAACTTCTAAGATATCGCCTGCCTTAAATTTATTATTTGCTAATGCAGAAAAAGACCCACCTTCAACCTCTTTAACCGTTACTTTGTAAGTATTGGTATCTGGAGCAGAGCATAAAGAATATGCTCTTCGCACTTCTTTTCCGTCTATAAGCGTCTTTAGTGTAATGTATTGACCTGCTTTAAAAGAAAAAACATCTTTAAGATTATCTGGTACATCAAAAGATATACTTACCGCTTCTTCTGTTTCGCGGATAATTTCTTTTATATTTAGGCTATAAAATTTGTTCATGACTTGCGATTTGGCTGCAAAAATACAAAGTCTATGGTTTTTTAATTGTAACAAATTGGTAAAATTCTATACTTCTATTAAAACACCTTAAATATGTTCAAGCGTTTATTCTCGCTAGAGTGGAAATCATTTTTTAGATCGGCAAGTGTTGGTAAGAGTATTGGCCTGAAAATCCTAATGGGATTTTTAGCCCTATACTTTACGGCCGCTTTTCTTTTATTTGGGATTGGGCTCTATCCTTTGATCAAAAAATATTTCCCAAATGAAGAACCAATTATGCTGGTTAATCGCTTTGTATTGGTGTGGTTAACCTTGGAATTATCCTATAGATTTTTGCTTCAAAACCTACCAATACTGGATATAAAACCCTTAATGCTGCTTCCTATTAAAAGAAGAAAAGTTGTGAATTTCGTTTTGAGTAAATCGTTGTATTCCTTTTTCAACTTCCTTCCTCTTTTAATTATAATTCCATTTGGGATCTATAATATCTACAAACACACGTTTAGCACGCTTTCTATTGTTGGATGGATGGTTGCGATGATTTTTTTAACGCTGACAATTAATTTTGCAAATTTTATAATCAAGAAAAAATTCACCGATAATGTCAAGGCGCTTATTCCAATTGTGGGAATAATTGCGGTGTTCGGAACTCTAGATTATTTTAAAATCTTTGAAAGCAGTGTATGGTTTGGGAAAGCGCTAAATGAAGTTTTGCAACAGCCTTGGCTTGCTATTGTACCAATGTTAGTGTTCATTTTCTTTTATAAATGGAATCAAAAGGATCTAGAAAGCAAATTTTATTTAGATGCTTCATTAAAGGAAGAAGTGAAAGATGCCAATACCAAAGAGTTTTTATGGACCAAGAGATTTGGAGATCTCGCCCCTTATTTACAACAAGATCTTAAACTTATCTGGAGAAACAAAAGGCCAAAAACTACGATCTATCTTTCGGTAATATTTCTAGCCTACGGTTTAATTTTCTATACGAACGATACTTATGCAGAGATGCCGGCATTCTATATTTTCGCCGGGATCTTTATCACAGGGATCTTCATGATCAATTTCGGGCAATTTATTCCAGCTTGGGATGCGGGTTATTTTCCGCTTATAATGGCGCAGAATATCCCATTAAAAAGATATTTAACCGCAAAAGCAGGTTTAATCACGGTAAGTGTGGTAATACTGGCGATACTTTCTACGCCTTATGTATATTTTGGATGGAGAATCTTAATGGTGAATATGGTTTGTGCGGTTTATAACATAGGCATAAATATCCCTATTCTGTTATATTCAGGTTCCTTCAATAGAAAAAGAATCGATCTGGATAAAAGTCCGTTCATGAACTATCAGGGAACTGGTGCTGCACAATGGATTGTTGGCTTACCGTTAATGGTGCTGCCCGTTCTGGTATTCTGGATATTTTATAAGTTCATTTCTTTTGAAAGCGGACTCACGGTTTTGTTAGTAATGGGAATTCTAGGATTGCTTCTAAGGAATAAAGCAATTGGTTATATAGCGCTTAGATATAAACGAAATAAATATGCCATGATTGAAGGTTTCAAGCAATCTGGACAATAAAATAAAGTACACATGATCACAGCAACAAATCTTTCTAAAGTATATAACGGAGTTACCGTACTAAACATGGAGCATTTAGATATTCCTAATGGGCAAAGTATGGGCTTGGTTGGGAACAACGGCGCAGGAAAAACTACTTTTTTCAGTATGCTTCTAGATCTTATCCAACCCACTACTGGGAATATCTTTAATAATGAGATCACAGTGAGCCAGAGTGAAGAATGGAAAGGCTTTACCAGTTCTTTTATAGACGAAAGCTTCTTGATAGGATATCTTACTCCTGAAGAATATTTTTATTTTATTGGTGATCTTAGAAAGCAAAACAAGGCAGATGTAGATGCACTCTTGGCGACCTTCGAAGATTTTTTCCATGGAGAGATCCTAGGCAGAAAGAAATATTTAAGAGATCTTTCTAAAGGAAATCAGAAAAAAGTTGGGATTGTAGCAGCTTTAATCGGGAATCCTAAAGTGATCATTTTAGATGAACCTTTTGCCAATCTAGATCCTACCACACAAATAAGATTAAAGAAGATCATTAAAGACCTTACCGCACAAAAAGAAACCACTATTCTTATCTCCAGCCATGATCTTATACATATCACTGAGGTTTGTGAGCGTATAGTTGTTTTGGATAAAGGGGAACTTGTAAAAGACATCATGACCTCTACCGCAACCTTAGCAGAACTGGAAACTTACTTTTCTAGAGATTTAGCTACAGAACAGTAAATCTGCATCGGCGCAATCACATTTGTAGTATTCAATATCTAAAAAGAAACGTATTTTAGCATACTAAATGTAAAGCTCTACAGTTATTTATAATATCAAGAACGTATTGATTTTGAATAAATTTACACAGGTTTTAGGTTGTCTTATTTTGGTGATTGCTATTTCCGGTTGTTCCAGAAAGAAGGATAAATTCATCAATAGGAATTGGCATGCCGTTGGTACAGAGTATAACATTTTATATAACGGAGATCTTGCTCTGCAACAAGGTCAAGAAGAAGTGGCTCAAGGTTACAATGAAAACTTTTGGGACATTCTTCCTGTAGAGAGAATGCAAGTTTCTGAAGACATCTCGTTACCGGGAACCGTAAAAAACGAATCTTTTAAGCTAGCTGAAGAAAAAGCTACAAAAGCTATTCAGAAGCATTCTATGCTTATTGAAGGCAAAGAGAAGAATCCGCAGATAGATGAAGCTTATTTATTATTGGGAAAAGCCAGATATTTTGATCAAAGATTCTTGCCAGCCTTAGAAGCCTTCAACTATATTCTTTATAAATATCCAGCCAGTAATACCATAAATCACGCACAGATCTGGAGAGAGAAAACCAATATCAGGCTTCAGAACAATCAGTTAGCTATTAAAAACCTAAAGCGAATCATTAAGGCAGAAACCTTAAAAGATCAAGATAGGGCAGATGCTAATGCAATGCTTGCTCAAGCTTTTATAAATATCAATTTACCAGATTCAGCAGTTGTTCCCATTAGTGTTGCCGCAGATTATACCGAAAATAAAGATGAAAAAGGTAGATATTATTATATCGAAGGTCAGCTTTATAATTTGCTGGGGAAAAGAGATAGTGCCAACTACGCTTTCGATCAGGTGATAGATCTTAATAGAAAAACACCGCGAGAATATTTGGTAAATGCACAAATAGAACAATCTAGAAACTTCAATTTTGATACTCAAGACCCTTCAGTTTTATTAGCAGATCTAAAAGAAATGGAAGAAAATAGAGAGAACAGGCCTTTCTTGGATAAGATCTATTTTCAGATGGCAGAGTATTATAATCATATAGATTCAACAAAATTGGCAACCAACTATTATAACAAGTCTTTAAAAGAGCCATCTCAGGACAGTTATCTTATTTCTTTGAACTATGAAACCTTGGGGAATTTAAATTTCGATAAGGCATTGTATAGAGAAGCTAGTGCGTATTACGATAGCACAATGACGAAGATCCCAAATACTTCCAGAGATTATTTCTTTGTAAAGCGAAAAAGGGATAATTTGAATGATGTTATTTTTTATGAAGAAATAGCCGAAAAGAACGATAGTATCTTGAGGTTTGTGGCCATGCCCGAAGATGAACGGGTAGATTATTTTACAAGATATGCCGAAAGTTTAAAGCAGGAAGCGGTATTGGAGGCTCAGGACGGAATTGTAGCTGAAGCTACTCCAACTCCATTGGCCCCAATAAGAAATACTCCAGGCGCACCTCCAGGAATTAGCGGATCTGATCCTGCAAACACCTTTTATTTTTATAACAGTAGAAGAGTTGCTTCTGGTTTGCAAGAATTTCTAAGAACATGGGGAACCAGAGAATTAAAGGACAATTGGAGATTGAATTCTACCAATTTTGTGGCCACTTCTAATGATGGGTTAGATGAGGTTTCTGGACTTATTATTTCTAGCAATCCACAATTTGCAGCAAAAACCTATCTAGATCAAATTCCTTCAGATCCTACGCAGATCGCAGATTTGGAAAAGGCAAGAAATGATGCTTATTACAGCTTGGGGTTAATTTATATGGAAAAATATAATAAACCCGATCTAGCTTCAGAAAAATTAAGGAATCTTTTAGATTTTACTACGGAAGAACGTTTGGTGGTTCCTGCTAATTATTACTTATACAAGATCAACCTAGAAAACGGAAATTCAGCAGACGCCGAGAATTACAAATCATTCATTCTGAATAATTATCCGGAGTCTCGATATGCCTTCAGAATAAAAAATCCAGATCTTGCAATGGCTAAGGAGAATGAAGCCGACTCCACTTATAAAGAATTATATACGCTTTTCGAAAAACAAGAATTTTTAAAGTTGATAGACGGAAGTAACTCGTTTATTTCTCAGTATCCAGAAGAGGATCTATTACCGAAGATCGAACTTTTGAAATCTAGAGCAACCGGAAGAATTTATGGAGTGAATGCTTACAAGGAAGCCTTATCTCAGATAGCTTCTAATTATCCGCAATCTGATGAAGGGATTACGGCATTAGAAATTTTAACCAACACCATTCCAGATTTAGAACGTAGCAAATTGGAGATAAATGCTGAGGTTACTAATGTGAAGGTCTTGTATGAATTGGACAACGTGGAAGAGCAAAAATCAAATGATTTAAAAGCCTTGTTGGAAAAAGCATTTATTGAGTTGGACTATACAGGACTTACTGTTTCCCAAGATCTTTATGATGAGAACACAAGTTTTATTGTGATCCATGGTTTAGACAATATGAATAGGGCAGAAGGACTCGCAGAATTATTAAAGATTAATAAAAAATATAAGGTAGAATTGGAACCGATTATTATTTCTTCGGAAAATTATCGCGTTGTTCAGCTAATGAAAAATTTAGATTCTTACCAAGATTTAATTACTAAACAAGACCCCTAAAATCGATGTTTACAAAGCAAACCAAACTTAAAGACCGCACAGAAACCAGTAAAGAACAAAATAGAATTTCTTCAGGAACTATACTTACTGTAGATATAGAAGCCAAAGGAGGGTTTAGGATAGAAGGCACACTTCGAGGCAATTTAAAAACAGAAGGGAAAGTGGTAATTAGCAAAGGAGGTCTTATAAAAGGAGATTTAATCTGCCAAAATGCCGATTTTGAAGGAACTTTCGACGGAGTTCTAAAAGTGGAAGAAACCTTAACCTTAAGAGCCACTTCGGTTATAGATGGTGAAGTGAGTGCAGGTAAATTATCTATAGAACCAGGCGCATCTTTTAACGCCACTTGTTCTATGAAAGGAGCAGTAAAATCAATTCAAAATGGACGAAAAGAAAGAAAAAGAGAAGAAAAGTCAGCTTAGAAGCTGGGCAGTTTTTTCGGGAATCGCATTTCAAATGGGAGGAACTATCTTTGCTTGCGCCTGGATTGGCAAAAAGCTGGATGAACGCTACCCTTCTAACAAGAATTGGTTTACTATTGGTTTTATCTTATTTGGTGTTTTTGCCTCATTATATATAGTTTTAAAACAATTAAAAAGCCTCAACAAATAAGTTTTAATGGCCGCTAATACGCTTAAATTCACACTTCTTTTTGTTGCTATTCTTGGACTTTCCTATGTTTTACAAGTATTTCTCTTTCAGCCTGATCTAGCAGCTAATCAATTAAATCTCGTTCAATATTGCTACTTATTTAATTTCACATTTACGTATGTGTTAATGCTGAACATATTTATTTTCAAGAAATTATTAGAAGATAAACTTGGTTTTGTATTTCTTGGAATAAGCATGTTGAAGTTTATAATTTTCTATTTTGTTGTAAAATCTAAAAACATCGAAATTAATAAATCAGACTTTCTTCTCTTTTTTATACCATTTGTGTTGTGTTTAGCTATTGAAATTTTCTATATTTCCAAAATTTTAAACAACCTTAACTATAATAAAGACAAATAGTTAGCTATAATTTTTCCAATTTAAATTGATTGAAATTTTTTAGGACCAATTTTTATTTAAATTGTGTACATTTGCACCGAAATTTATAGACCGAAATTATACCTAGAATGAAAAAGGATAATACTGTTAAAATCTTATTGGCTATCTTTTTAGTGCTTTTTTCTGTAAATATCTTTGCTCAAGATCATGGAGTAGAGCATGTTGGAAATGCAGAATCTGAGGCTCACCAAGGGCCAGGAGCTATCGACACGAAAGAAGAAGTAGCAGATTATATAGATCATCACTTACAGGATTCACATTATTTTAATTTCTTTTCGGATGGTAGTATTGGGGAACATTACGGTTTTCCATTACCAGTAATTTTATGGGATTCTGGACTAAAAGTATTTTCTTCTTCTAAGTTTCATCATGGAGAAGAAGTGGCAAATGTAGATGGTAATTACTACATGTTGCACCATAATAAAATCTATAAAACAAACGCTGAAGGTGCAGTAACTTACGATGAAGATGAGCATGTTGCAAATGAAAAGCCACTAGATTTTTCTATTACAAAGAATGTTCTAGCCATGTTATTTGTTTCTTTTTTAATGTTCTTCGTATTTAAGGGATTGGCTTCTTCCTATAAGAATAAAGATATTCCAACTGGCTTTGGTAGAGTATTAGAGCCGCTAGTTCTTTACGTTAGAGATGATATTGCTAAGCCAAACATTGGTCCTAAGTATAGAAAATATATGGGATTCTTGTTAACAGTGTTTTTCTTCATTTTAATTCTTAACCTTTTCGGATTAACTCCGCTAGGGATTAATGTTACTGGAAACATTGCAGTTACATTTTGTCTTGCTTTAGCAACATTTTTCATAGTTCAGTTTAGTGGTAATAAACATTACTGGAAACACATTTTCTGGATGCCAGGAGTGCCAATTCCTATGAAGATCGTTCTAATGCCTATCGAGATCTTGGGGATGCTTACAAAACCATTTGCTTTGATGATTCGTTTATTTGCGAACATGACTGCAGGTCACGTGGTAGTGATGAGTCTTTTAGGACTTATCGTAATATTTCAAAACTGGATAGCCGGTCCTGCATTTTTTGGATTCACGCTATTTATTTCAATAATAGAATTATTAGTCGCATTTTTGCAGGCGTACATTTTCACCCTGTTAAGTGCATTATATATAGGAATGGCTGTGGAAGATCATGATCATCATCCAAATGATCACAGTGATGATATCCCGGTTATTTAAAGATTTTTTATAAATAAGTAAGTTTAATTTTTAACAAAGTAGTTTATGGAAGTAATGGATGTAAGTTTGATTGGTAAGGGTCTTATCATCATTGGTGCGGGTGTTGGTCTAGGTATGATCGGTGGTCGCGCGATGGAAGCAATTGCTCGTCAGCCAGAAGCAGCAGGTAAAATCCAAACAGCAATGATTATTGTTGCTGCATTATTGGAAGGTGTTGCATTCGCAGCGTTATTCGCTTAATTGAAACTAATCAAACTTTGTAACGGTTGGTTACAAAGTTTGATTTTTATTTTAAAAACTAGGTTACTTATAAAACAGAAATATGGAAAAGTTAATAAATGATTTTTCTTTTGGTTTATTCTTCTGGCAAGCAATTATACTTGTTGTATTAATTCTGCTTTTAAGAAAATTCGCATGGAAACCAATCTTAGACTCATTAAATAGTCGAGAAGAAGGAATTAAAGATGCGTTGCTTTCAGCAGAAAATGCAAGAAAGGAAATGCAAAATCTTCAATCAGATAATGAGAAATTATTAAATGAAGCTAGAGCACAAAGAGACGCGATGCTTAAAGAAGCTCGTGAGCTTAAAGAAAAAGTAGTTTCAGAAGCAGCTGCAGAAGCTCAATTAAAAGCAGATAAGATTGTTGCCAACGCGCAAGTAATCATTCAAAATGAGAAGAATGCAGCAATGGTAGATCTTAAAAACCAAGTTGCAGCTTTATCTATTGAAATAGCAGAAAAAGTGATTCGTGAAGAATTATCCTCTACAGAAAGACAACACAAGTTGGTAGAAGATATGTTAGCAGATGTTACGTTAAAATAAGTTTATGAAAAGTACCAGAGCTGCAAAGAGATACGCAACAGCAATTTTAGAATTGGCACAGGATCAAAATGCCGCCGAATTGGTAAATATGGATATGGTTTCTATAGACGAAACTATTTCTGCCAGTGCGGAGCTTCAAGAAGTTTTGGCCAGCCCGGTAATTAAGGACAATGTTAAGAAAAGTGCTTTAAAGGAAATCTTTAAGAGCGCACACACTATAACTTTGGGCGCTTTCGATATTCTTATAGATAACAATAGAATTATTCAGTTACAAGCTGTAGCTAAACAATATACTACCTTATTTAATGAAGCTAATCACATTCAACTTGCTCAACTAACCACAGCGGTTCCTTTAGATGCTAAGTTAGAAGCTATGATACTTGATAAAGTAAAAGAGCTTACCGGAAATGTGGCAACTTTAGAAAGTAAAGTAGACCCAAGTATTTTAGGAGGATTTATTCTTAGAGTAGGAGACCTTCAATACAACGCAAGTGTTGCAAAGAAACTTAGTAATTTAAAACGCGAGTTTAACAACAACACCTATATTTCAAAAATTTAATGAAAACAGATATTCTTAAAGGATATCAATTTTATTCTATATAATTATGGCCGAAGTAAATCCAGCTGAAGTTTCAGCAATATTAAAAAAACAACTTTCAGGTTTTGAAGCAAACGCTACTTTAGATGAAGTAGGAACAGTACTAACCGTAGGGGATGGTATTGCACGTATTTATGGTTTAGCAAATGCTCAATATGGAGAATTAGTTGAATTTGAAAGTGGATTAGAAGGAATTGTACTTAACCTTGAAGAAGATAATGTTGGGGTAGTACTTTTAGGACCTTCTAAAGCAATTAAAGAAGGATCTGTTGCTAAAAGAACGCAACGTATTGCTTCTATTAAGGTGGGAGAAGGAATTACAGGAAGAGTTATCGATACTTTAGGAGCTCCTATAGATGGAAAAGGTCCTATTGAAGGTGAAACTTTTGAGATGCCATTGGAGCGTAAAGCCCCAGGAGTTATCTACCGTCAGCCTGTAACAGAGCCAATGCAAACAGGGATCAAAGCTATTGATGCGATGGTACCGGTTGGAAGAGGACAAAGAGAGTTAGTTATTGGTGACCGTCAGACAGGTAAAACTGCGGTTTGTATCGATACTATTTTGAATCAAAAAGAATTTTATGATGCCGGAGTACCGGTACATTGTATATATGTTGCTATTGGACAAAAAGCTTCTACTGTTGCAGGAATTGCTCAGAAATTAGAAGAAAGAGGTGCTTTAGCTTATACTACTATAGTTGCTGCAAACGCATCAGATCCTGCTCCAATGCAGGTATATGCTCCATTTGCAGGTGCTGCAATTGGTGAATATTTTAGAGATACGGGTCGTCCTGCACTTATCGTGTTCGATGATTTATCTAAGCAAGCAGTAGCATACCGTGAGGTTTCGTTATTATTACGTCGCCCACCAGGACGTGAAGCATATCCTGGGGATGTTTTCTTCTTACACTCAAGATTGTTAGAGCGTGCTGCAAAAGTTATAAATAATGATAAGATCGCTTCAGAAATGAATGATCTTCCAGATAGCATTAAGCATTTGGTAAAAGGTGGTGGTTCTTTAACTGCATTGCCAATTATCGAAACTCAAGCAGGAGACGTTTCAGCATATATTCCAACCAACGTAATTTCTATTACAGATGGGCAGATTTTCTTAACTTCAGATTTATTTAACTCTGGGGTACGTCCAGCAATTAACGTAGGTATCTCGGTTTCTCGTGTGGGTGGTAACGCTCAAATTAAAGCGATGAAGAAGGTTGCAGGAACCTTGAAATTAGATCAAGCACAATTCCGTGAATTGGAAGCATTTGCTAAGTTTGGATCTGATCTAGATGCTGCTACGCTGAATGTTATTGAAAGAGGAAAGCGTAACGTAGAGATCTTGAAACAAGCAGAAAACGATCCTTATCCAGTAGACGAGCAACTTGCAATTATCTTTGCAGGTGCTAAGAACCTTTTAAGAGATGTGCCTGTTAACAAGGTGAAAGAATTTGAAACTGAGTATTTAGAATACTTAAACGTAAAACATCGTGCAACGTTAGATGGTTTAAAAGCTGGAAAACTTACAGATGAAATTACAGATACATTGGTGTTAGCTGCGAAAGAGCTTTCTTCAAAATATAAAGCATAATCATATTTTAATGTTGAGAAGTGAGTTTTTCTAACTCACTTCTTAATACTATTATCTAACATATGGCAAACTTAAAAGAATTACGTAGCAGGATTACCTCGGTTTCATCAACCATGCAGATCACTAGTGCCATGGAATTGGTTTCTGCAGCAAAGTTGAGTAAAGCACAGGATGCCATTACTGCAATGCGACCTTATTCTGAAAAGTTAACAGAATTGCTTCAAAGTCTTAGTGCTTCTTTAGATGAAGACAGCAGTAGTGCTTATGCAGAACAAAGAGAAGTAAAAAAGGTTTTGATAGTTGCTATTTCTTCTAACAGAGGATTAGCGGGAGCTTTCAACACAAATATCGTGAAAGGTGCTCGTGCAGTTGCTCAAGAAAAATATAGCAACACCAATGTAGAGATCCTGACATTAGGAAAAAAGGCGAACGATGTTTTAAGCAAGACCTATACGGTAGCAGAAAACAACAATGCCATTTTCGATGATCTTAAATATGATAATGTTGCGGCAATTGCAGAAACATTAATGCAATGGTTCTTAGATGGTAAATATGATGAGATCTCAATCGTTTACAATCAGTTTATTAACGCTGCTACTCAAGATGTGATCACAGAACAGTTCTTACCTATAGAAAAGTTCGAAACCGAAGGGACAGTTACTTTAGATTATATTTTTGAACCTGAAAAGGAGCAAATTGTTAAAGATCTTATCCCGAAGTCTTTAAAAATGCAATTATTTAAAGCCATGAGCGATTCGTTAGCATCTGAGCATGGAGCTCGTATGACTGCAATGCACAAAGCAACAGATAATGCAACTGAATTAAGAGATTCGCTTAAATTGTCTTACAACAAAGCAAGACAAGCTGCTATTACTAACGAGATCTTGGAGATTGTTGGTGGTGCTGAAGCATTGAATAATTAAAAACAATTTGTCTAACTAAGCTTGTCACACTGAGCCTGTCGAAGTGTGAATCAAGTCTTCGATAAGCCAAAATTGACTCAAGAAAACTTTCAAAACATATAAAAAACCCTTCAGAAAACTGAAGGGTTTTTCTTTTGGCACTCATTTTGTTTTAACGGTAATAACTAAAACATATTATCATGAAATACCTATACCTACTATTAAGCGCAACTATAGTCACT
The DNA here is from genome assembly GCA_964636585.1 of uncultured Antarcticibacterium sp. Lineage (GTDB taxonomy): Bacteria > Bacteroidota > Bacteroidia > Flavobacteriales > Flavobacteriaceae > Gillisia. The sequence continues at coordinate 41,338 of CAZWSP010000001.1, read as the reverse complement.
GTACTTTTTGCAAGTTGTGCAGGCAACAAAGATCTTCAAGAAAAAGCTCCTGCTAATTTGGGAGACGCTTATTATACTGTTCAAGGAGAGGTAATTAAATTATATATTCCGGTAAATTCAATTCAAACTAATAGGGTGGATTTAACCGATGTTTACTTCAGAAATAGAAAAGCTGCGCTAACTATTAATGCAGATATGCCGGGAGTATACATGGCAACTTTTCAAACAGGAAAACAAGATATGATCATGAGTTCAGATCCTAAAGAGGAGTTTGGGAACAAAGTGCCTCAAAAAATGGAGAAAATGGACTTCGAGTTAAATGAAGATGAAGCGATTTTGATCTTCAATCAAAACTCAAAAGTGAAATATTATAAACTTACAGGCGTTAAAGAAAGAGAATAATCTTACATTTATTAACCACTTAGAACGGGGTGAAATTTTTTTCATCCCGTTTTTTTATTGAATTTAAATTGATATTTAAGTGAAGTGGGTTTTTGTTGTGCCCTATCAGTTAAATGAATAAATTTATCACCTCTAACTAGTACAACCTCATTGGGTTCATTAAAAAAACTTTTTCAGCAAACATTTATCTACGGTCTGGCAACAGTATTGCCCAGAATGTTGAGCTTTTTACTAGTTCCGCTTTATACCGATATTCTTCCTAAAAAGGAATATGGTGAGGTTTCTATCATCTTTTCATGGATCGTTCTTTTTAACGTCATCCTTGCCTATGGAATGGAAACTGCCTTTTTTAGATTCTTTCACAAAGAAGAAGATAAAAAGCTGGTAATTTCTACTGCTACAGTTTCATTAATTGTAACCTCCCTTTTATTTCTAGTTTTAGCTTTTTCGTTAAGAGAACATTTGGCTAATTGGTCTGGAATTAAGGTGGAATATATTACTTATACTATCATGGTGTTGGTTTTAGATGCTTTGGTGATCATTCCCTTCGCGTGGCTACGTGCCAATCAAAAACCAATGCGCTATGCCGTTATTAAGATATTGAATGTTGCTGTGAATCTTGGTTTAAATGTGTTCTTCTTATTGTTGTTGCCAAAAATAGCTTCAGATTCTTCTAGTGGAATTTTAGATGCGATCTATCTTCCAAACTTTGAATTATCTTATATATTTATTTCCATGGTCATTGCCAGCGCCATTTCACTGCTGATATTGATTCCGTTTTACTTTAAGATTCCATATAAATTCAGTAAAAATCTTTGGAAAGAAATGCTCAAGTATTCGTATCCAGTGCTTTTTGCGGGAGTTGCTTTCGCAATAAATGAGTCTTTCGACAGAATTTTATTGGGTTGGTTATTGCCAGAGGATATTGCAGAAGGCGCAGTAGGAGCGTATTCGGCTTGTTATAAACTGGCTATTTTCATGACCTTATTTGGAACTGCATTTAGGATGGGTGTAGAACCATTCTTTTTTAGTAAAGCTACAGAAGAAAACGCTCCAGAAACCTATGCCTTGATTACCCGATATTTTGTCGCATTTGGATCTGTAATCCTGTTAACGGTAATCATCTTTTCAGATCTTTTAAAAGAACTTTTAATTAGAGATAGTGATTATTGGGAAGCGATGAAAATTGTGCCCTTTATTTTATTGGCCAATTTTTGTTTAGGGATCTACCACAATTTATCGGTTTGGTATAAAGTTACAGATCGCACAAAAATGGGAGCTTATATATCTATTGTTGGTGCCGTGGTGACTTTAGGAATCAATTTTGCATTAATTCCAAGCATGAGTTATATGGCTTCAGCAATAGCAACAGTTCTGGCATATGGAATCATGATGTTCTTATCGTATTATTTAGGTCAGAAATACTATCCAATTCCTTATAATCTTAAAAAGATAAGCTTGTATTTTATAGTTTCGGTTATATTTTCTGGAGTTTCTTTTTACCTTTTCAGAAGTAATTATTTTGTAGGCATCGCCTTATGGTTAGCATTTATAATTCTAATCTACACCCAAGAACAAAAAGCCATCAAAAAAATAATATTAAGAAGATGAAAGTGAAAATTATAAATAAGTCGGCGCACGATTTACCAAATTATGAAACGGCATTCTCTGCAGGAATGGACCTAAGAGCCAATATTTCTGAAGCTATTACGTTAAAACCTCTGGAGCGCGCTATTGTGAAAACAGGACTTTTTATGGAACTTCCTTTGGGTTTTGAAGCTCAGGTAAGACCAAGAAGCGGACTTGCAGCAAAGAAAGGAATTACCGTTCTAAATTCGCCTGGTACGATAGATGCAGATTATCGTGGAGAAATAGGCGTAATTCTTGTAAATCTTTCTAACGAAGATTTTGTTGTAGAAAATGGCGAGCGCATTGCACAAATGGTAATTGCGAAGCATGAGCAGATCACTTGGGATCAAGTGGAAGAATTACAAGATAGCAGTAGAGGAGTTGGTGGCTTTGGAAGTACCGGAAATAAATAGATTTAAGTTTAAAAACATTCCCACTTTGGGAACTTTAAAAATATAAAATGAAGATAATAGTACCAATGGCCGGTCGCGGCTCAAGATTAAGACCACACACGTTAACTGTACCAAAACCACTAATTCCAATAGCTGGGAAACCAATTGTGCACAGACTTGTAGAAGATATTGCAAAGGTTTTAGATGAAAAGGTAGATGAAGTTGCATTTATCATTGGCCAGGATTTCGGAGAAAAGGTAGAAACCGATTTAAAGGCGATTGCCGAGAGTTTAGGTGCAAAAGGAACAATCTATTACCAGGACAAACCTTTGGGCACTGGACACGCTATAATGTGCGCTAAAGATTCGCTTACTGGCCCAGCGGTTGTTGCTTATGCAGATACCTTGTTTAAGGCCGATTTCACCCTTGATAAAGATGCAGATGCGGTTATTTGGGTGAAGCAAGTTGAAAATCCAAACGCATACGGAGTTGTAAAGTTGAACGAAAAGAAGGAGATCACAGAATTGGTTGAAAAGCCAGAAGACTTTGTTTCAGATCTTGCAGTTATCGGGATTTATTATTTTAAGGATGTTTCTAAGCTTAAAAATGAGCTACAAAAAGTTTTAGACCAGAACATTATTCGCGGTGGAGAATACCAGATAAACGATGGTATTAAAGCAATGCAAGCCAGTGGGAATGTCTTTGTACCAGGAAAAGTAGATGAATGGATGGATTGCGGAAATAAGCAGATCACTGTTGAGACCAATGGAAGAATGCTTAATTTCTTGCATAAGGATGGTGAAAAGCTGATCTCAGATTCTGTGAAGATTACTAATTCTGAAATCACCGAGCCTTGTTTTATAGGTGAAAATGTGGTTCTTACCAATGCTAAGATTGGCCCGAATGTATCTATAGGAAATGGAACTAAAGTGGAGAATTCTACTATTAAGAACAGTCTTATACAAACCGAATCGATGATCATGAATGCAACTTTAGATAATGCAATGATCGGGAATAATGCGAAGTTCGATGGTAATTTTACCCAGATAAGTATTGGAGACTATTCTGTGTTGGAATAATCTAAATAAGTAATTCTAATGAAGCGTTTACTCGTCTATACCTTCCTTTTGATTGGAGTTGGAACTTCTAAGCTTATTGCTCAGGAAGCACCCGCGTCCTTGCAGGAAGTAGCCGTAGACGATCTAGGCGAAGTAAGCGATGCTTTTCAGGAACATTTTTTTGAAGCTTTAAAACAAAAAGCGATCGAGAATTACGATAAAGCAATTGAAGAACTTAAGATCTGTGAGAAGCTTCAGCCGAACAACCCGGTGCTCTTTTTTGAAATGGGCAAGAATTATAATTCCTTGAAGGATTATGAAAATGCTATAATTAATTTTCAGAAAGCAAACCGCTTGTCTCCAAATAGAGAATGGATCATGGCAGCCTTGTTTGAGGCGTATTACACAAACAAACAATTTGATGAAGCTATTGTGATCTCAAAGAATCTAGTTTCCTTTAACGACAAATATTATGATGATCTTGCAAAGATCTATTTCGAGCAGCAGCAATTCGATAAATTGATAACTTTGCTCGATAAATTAGATGCAGAGCTTGGTGTTACCGAATATAGAAACAGCATGCGGCAGCAGATATATGCACTCACCAACAATACTTCAGCACAAATAAAAACGCTTCAGGAATCCATCACCATCAATCCTGAAAATGAGATGAATTATTTAAATCTCATTTATGTGTATAGTGACGAAGGTTTGGAAAAAGAGGCTTTTGCTACTGCGGAGAAAATGAAACAGCTTTTTCCAAATTCAAAAGTGGTTCATTTAGCCTTATATAAATTTTATCTGAATACTAATAAAACCGATGAAGCCTTGCGATCTATGCGTTTAGTGCTTTCTTCTGAAGAAATTGATGCTGCTTCAAAATTTAAGGTTTTAAATGATTTTTTGCTTTTTGTAAATGAAAATCCGAGTTATGAAGAGGAGTTAATGCAAGTAGCGAGTTTATTTTCAGAAAAAGAGAACAGTCCGGAAATCTTTCAGAAATTCGGAGAATATTTTCTTCTGAAAAAAGACAAAAAACAAGCGCTTGCTTTTTACGAATTAGGACTTGCAAAGAATGTAGATAACTACAATTTGCTTAGAAATACGTTGTTGCTACAAATAGATCAGTTAAAATATAAGGAAGCTCTAAAACTTAGCGATTCCGGCTTGGAATTGTTTCCGGCGCAGGCGTTTTTATACCTCGTAAAAGGTGTTAGTTTAAATAATTTGAATCAATACAAGGAAGCCCAAGAAATACTTACATTTGGATTGGATTATTTGATAGATGATGCGACCATGGAAACCGATTTTTATATGCAACTTTCTATTGCGTATAAAGGATTAGGAAATGAAACTAAGGCTGCCGAATTTAAAGAAAAAGCGCAATTGCTTACCAAAACTTAAGACTAAATGATTAAAAAAATAGCCACCATATTCCTTATTTCCCTTCTTTTAATTGGATGTGGAAGTAAAAAGAAAACTGTGAAGATAGAAGATGCTGCAACCAGTAAAGTGGTTTCTATGCACTACGGTAAAGAGGTAGATTTTAAAACCTTGAATAGTAGATTAAGGCTTCAATACCAAGATGAGGAACGCTCGCAATCTTTAACGGTAAGTTTTAGAATGCAAAAGGATAGCGCTATCTGGATGAGTGCACAGTTATTAGGAATTCCTTTAGCTAAAGCTCTTATCACAAAAGACCGGGTGAGTTATTACGAAAAGATAGGAAAAACCTATTTCGATGGAGACTATAGCTTAGTAAGCAAATGGATCGGGACCGATCTAGATTTTGAAAAACTTCAGAATTTATTGATAGGTCAGGCGATTTACGATCTTCGAAAAGATAAATATGTGCTTACAGAATCTTCTCAAGGCTATCAATTGGTGCCTTCGAACGAATTGGAATTGATCAAGAAATTATTTCTGTTAGATCCTAAAAGTTATAAAACCATTGCACAGCAGCTTTCTCAGGAAAAGGAAAACAGAAATGTAACTGTAACCTATCCTAAATATCAGAAAATAAATGGTCAGGATTTTCCTGAAGAAATAAAAATAGTAGCGAACAGTGAAGGTAAAGGAACTCAAATAGAGATTTTTTATCGCTCTGTAAGTTTTAATGAATCGGTGAGTTTCCCTTTTGATATTCCATCTGGTTATGACGAAATTGTAATAGAATAATGAAGTTAAAGTCTTATCCCAACTATATTTTTATTGTTGTATTTCTATTTATTGGAAGTGCAAATTTATACGCTCAAAACACGCGTGAAAGTTTAGAAGAACGCCGAATTCAGTTGCGTGAAGAGATCCAAAAAATCAATAATTTAAGGTCTTCAAACAAAAAGGCCGAAAAATCGGTGCTTACTGAAGTTGAAGATCTGGATAGGCAAATTAGAACTACAGAAAATCTTATTAAAGTTACCAATCAGCAGGCAAACTTGCTTACAAGAGATATTAGTTCGAATACTAGTAAAATTCAAACCTTAAGAAAAGAACTGGAAAGCTTAAAGGAAGATTATGGAAAGATGATCCAGAAATCTTATAAAAGCAAATCCCAACAGAGCAGAATAATGTTCCTGCTGTCTTCGCAAAATTTTCTACAAGCCTATAAAAGGCTTCAGTATATGAAGCAATATGCTAATTATAGAAAGAAACAAGGAGACGAGATCAAGGTAAAATCTGAACAATTGCAATCGCTTAATATTCATTTATTAGATCAGAAAAAAGTAAAAGAAAAACTGATCGTAGAGAACAGGTCTACTCGCTCGCAACTGGAAAAAAATAAGCAATCCCAACAAGTTCTTATGAAGAGCATAAGACAAAAAGAAGGGGATTTTGCTTCACAAATCAAAAAGAAACAGCAAGAAATGAATGCCATTGACAAACAGATAGACGAAATTATTCGTGCATCTATTGCCAAGGCAAACAAAGAAAGCGGTTCAAAATCTAGAGATACGTACGAGTTAACTCCTGAAGCTAAAGTTTTGGCAGCAAATTTCGCTAGCAATAAAGGGAAGTTACCTTGGCCAGTGCGTTCTGGGGTTGTTAGTATGCGATTTGGAACGCAACCGCACCCAATTGTAAAAAGTACCACCGTAAACAGTAACGGAGTTAGAATAGACACCGATAAAGGCACAAAGGCACGTGCAGTATTTGGAGGAACAGTTAGTGAAGTTCAGGCCGTGAAAGGTGCGAACAAAGCTATAATGGTTAGACATGGAGATTACATAACCATTTATAATAACCTTTCTAACGTATATGTAACAAAAGGCGATGCAGTAACTATAGGTCAAGATATTGGGGAAGTTGCAACTAGCTCTAGTTCAGGGAAAACTACTTTACACTTCTTAATTTACAAGAATACCGAAAAAATGGATCCTGCAGACTGGATCTTAAAAATGTAATTTGGAGGAACAAAAATTTAGATCCAATTATGGCAATACGGCGCTAATTCTTTTTGTTGTATTATCTATGGTATTGGTTTTAACGGCTTATTACGAGCAAGAATGGCATCTCTATTTATTTTATCCGTTCTTCTTTTTCCTGTTTCCTTTTATATATCATTCCTATATCGTTTACAGTCTTTCAACAACACAGTTAATTCTGAATGAACCTTTTAATAAAAAACGAATCGATTTCAGTAAAATAAGTGAGGTAGAGATCTTAGAACATAAAAAATGGGTTCGATTTTTATATGGTCAACCTAAAATATATGTACTATTGAAATACAACAAATATGATGAAATGCACGTCTATCCCAAATTTCCAGAGAAATTTAAAGAAGCGCTTCTTAATAATTTAGAAGAGGATAAGGAAATAAATACTTAGAATTTTTATTCGAATAAAGCCTTTAACTCGGTAGCATCTTGTGGCTTCATTTTTCCAGCTAAAACCAAACTCAATTGCTTTCTTCTTAATGCAGCTTCAAATCTATCTACTTCTAGATCAGTTTCAGGAGTTAATTCAGGAACCAGCACAGGAGCGCCAGTTTCATCTACAGCAACAAATGTGTATATAGCTTCGTTTGCTTTAGATCTTCTTCCGCTTTCTCTGTCTTCTACCCAAACATCTATAAAGATCTCCATAGAGCTCTTAAAAGCGCGAGAAACGGCAGCTTCAACAGTAACAACACTTCCTAAAGGAATAGCCTTGTTAAAAGCTACATGATTTACAGAAGCAGTTACCACAATTCTTCTACTATGTCTACGGGCAGCAATACTTGCAGCTCTGTCCATACGAGCCAATAGTTCACCTCCAAAAAGATTATTCAAGGGATTGGTTTCGCTTGGTAAAACCAAGTCGGTAAGAATAGTACGGGAATCTTTAGGTGTTCTTGCTTCCATTGCGCCAATTTTGGGCAAAGGTACATTGCTAAGCTAGTCTAAACAAGTTAATGGAATCCTAAAGTTCTTGAGTAAGCAACCATGAACCAGAGTCAGTCTTTTGAATTGCTCTTAAAGCATTAATTGCATCTCTTCTGGATTGAAAACTGCTATACACCACTTGATGTAAACCGTATCTGTTTTCTCCGATATAACGAGCTTTATGGCCTGCAGCGCGAAGTTCTTCCACTTTTTGATGCGCATTCTCTTCTACACGAAAAGCTCCCGCAACAATATGGTAGTTTCCACTTTGGTTAGTTACCGTAAAAGTGATCTCAGGAAGTGGATTGTCTATTACAAAAGTGGCTTGCTGAATTTTTTGCTGAAGTTGAGACTCTGCAGCTTGTTGTTCTGCTATATTATGATCTGTAACCTGATTACTATATAATTTTAAACCTGTAAAACCGGTAAGTCCAATAGCAAGCAATCCAATAGCAGCATATTTTAAATAAGGAATTTTATTTCTTCTCTCAGGAGTAAATAAAATTGGTGCTTTTTCTTCTAGTGCTTCAACTTCTTTCTTAAGTTCTTCTCTAGTTACTCCAATTCCTGGAATTTGAGCTAGACCAAAAGATGCCGATAAAAAGTTAGAAGTTGCAAGAGGAGTGAACTGAAGCTTTTTTTCTTCAGAAACCTCTATAATTCCAATATTTTTTAAGCTGAAATTGTTTTCACGCTCTAATTGCAACTGTAACTGAAGTACGTATTCTTCAATTTTAAACATAGCCTGTTTGTATCCTATGTTTTCCACTTCAGCAATATAATTTGCTAATAACCCATCATTTTTGGTAAGCTGAGAGTTAAAAGAGATCTGCTTTTTTGGAGGATAGAAATTTTGCTCTTTCTCATTGTACTGGGCTGAAACCTTTTGCGTTAAAAAGGCTCCAAATCCTGGCAAAATTACACACTCGTATCTATAAAGTAAGTCGGAAATGTAGGTAGCTATAGTCATCAAAACAAAAATAGGAATTTTAGTGATACCCTAAAAATAGCCAAAGATATCTTATTAACAAATCTTTTTATTAGAAATGTGCTAAGATAATTCCTTCGGAAGCTATTGTAAATCAGTTAAATACCATTTAATTATTTTATATTCATTAAAAAAATAAATTTCTGCAATTCTTTGTTTATGACTGATTCTGAATTACTTTCTGTGCTAGCGCTCCAAAGCGCTCCAAATCTTGGAGATAGCACAGCGAAAAAACTTATAAGACATTTGGGCTCTGCGGAAGCAATTTTTAAAGCGAGAAAAGACAGCCTTTTAAAAATTGATGGAATTGGAAAAATTAAGATTGAAGGACTTTTTGATGCCGAAAGATTTAGAATGGCTGAAGCCGAATTAAAATTTACTCAGAAGAATCAGATTAAGTATCACTATTATCTAGACAAAGATTATCCAGAAAAACTGAAGCATTGCAATGATGGCCCCATCATGCTCTTTTCCAAAGGAAAGATAGATCTTGTTGGAAAGAAGATCCTCAGCATTGTTGGAACTAGAAAGATCACCGCTGCTGGAACTGCATTTTGTGAAAAGCTTATAGAAGATCTTGCCCCACTGAATCCGGTAATAATTTCTGGATTTGCCTATGGCGTAGACATTACTGCCCATAAAGCTGCCATAAAAAACGGTTTGCAAACCATAGGTTGTCTAGCTCACGGGTTTAATCAGTTATACCCACCAACCCACGCTAAATACAGAAAAAGTCTAGAAGAAAATGGAGGTTTCTTTACCGACTTTTGGAGCACCGATAAATTTGATAGAAATAATTTTTTAAAGCGGAACAGGGTGATAGCTGGCCTAAGTGAAGCAACGGTGGTGATTGAAAGCGCAGAAAAAGGAGGCTCGCTGGTTACAGCAGATATAGCCAATTCTTATGATAGGGAAGTATTTGCAGTTCCGGGAAGACCAACAGATGTGCAAAGTTCCGGTTGTCTTAATTTAATAAAATCTCAAAATGCACATGTTTTAACTTCAGCAGCAGATCTAATTTATATTTTAAACTGGGAGGTTCAAACAAAAACGGCAGCGGTGCAAAAACAATTATTTATTGAGTTGGAAACGCAGGAGCAAGTACTTTATAATTTTCTGCAAGATTCAGGAAAACAGCAACTAGACTTTATTGCTCTTAACTGCAAAATGCCCACCTATAAAGCTGCGGGCATTTTGTTAGAAATGGAATTGAAAGGAGCTATTCGCCCACTTCCCGGTAAATTATTTGAAGCTATTTAATAACCCAATTTCGATCTTACTTTTCCTAAAACCGAATTAGCAACAACTGTTGCTTTGGTAGCACCTTTTTCTAAAGCTGCATCAATTTCAGATAAGTTATTCATATAATAGGTATATTTTTCTCGTTGGGTAGCATACTTTTCGGTTATCAGTTCATATAACGCTTGCTTGGCATGACCATAGCCAAAATTACCTGCAAGGTATTTTTCCCGAAGTCCTTCTACTTGAGTGTTGTTTCCAATAAATTTATAAATAGCAAAAACATTACAAGTATCAGGATCTTTTGGCGCTTCCATTGGAGTGCTATCTGTCTGGATGCCCATGATCTGCTTTCTAAGTTGCTTATCTGGCAAGAAAAGATTGATAAAGTTGTTGTTAGATTTGCTCATCTTCCCGCCATCTGTACCCGGGATATATTTAGCATATTCTTCCACCTTAGCTTCAGGCATTACAAAGGTTTCACCCATTTGCGCGTGGAATCTGGAAGCCACATCTCGGGTCATTTCTATATGCTGTAATTGATCTTTTCCTACCGGAACTATTTGTGCATCATACAACAAGATATCTGCAGCCATAAGCATAGGATAAGAGAAAAGTCCAGAGTTCACATCTTCTAACCTATCCGCCTTATCTTTAAAAGAATGTGCCAGTGTTAATCTTTGATATGGAAAGAAACAGCTTAAGTACCAGGAAAGTTCGGTTACTTGTGGAATATCACTTTGTCTATAAAAAACCGTTTTCTCAATATCTAACCCAAATGCAAGCCAAGTAGCGGCAGTAGAGTAGGTGTTTTCCCTTAAAACTTTCGGGTTTTTAATCTGAGTTAACGAATGAAGATCTGCAATAAATAAAAATGATTCGTTCTCTGGCTTATTCGCCATTTCTATTGCGGGAATAATTGCGCCAAGTAAGTTTCCTAAATGTGGGGTTCCTGTGCTTTGTACGCCAGTAAGTATTCTAGCCATGGACTTTTTTAAATTTTCACAAAGGTACTTCTTTTGTTCAATTCGCTTAATTCATTTTAGTATTTTTGATTCCTATGAATATTTTCAGAAATTTTTTTATTGCCTTGTGGCGAATTTGGTTCTACATACTTTTAGGCCTGCCTATAATAGTTATGTTCCCCTTTTTGCTTTTATTTTCTTCTTCTGAAAAATTCTACCCACAATACTTCTATTGCACTAGGATCTGGGCAAAAAGCATTTTATACGGAATGGGTTTTATTCCGAAGAAATTAGATGCTGCTAATTTAGTTAAGGGTAACAGTTATATGTTTGTGGCAAATCATACTTCTATTATTGATATAATGATGATGTTGGCTGTGATAGATCATCCCTTCATTTTTGTTGGAAAAAAGGAACTTACAAAAATTCCTTTATTCGGATTCTTCTATAAAAGGACATGTATCGTAGTAGATCGTGGAAATCAGCAAAGCAGATTGCGCGTATTTAAAGAAGCACAACGCAGATTAAACCAAGGAAACAGTATTTGTATCTTTCCTGAAGGTGGAGTGCCAGACGATAAATCTAGGGAACTTGTTGCATTTAAAGACGGTGCATTTAGACTGGCGATAGATCATCAAATTCCAATTGTGCCAATTACTTTTCATGATAATAAGAAACGCTTTTCCTATACTTTTTTCTCAGGTAGGCCCGGAATAATGAGAGCGAAAGTTCATGAAATGGTTCCAACTGTAAATATGGATCAAGAAGAAAAAAGGACCTTGAAAAAAGAAGTTTACGATACTATTTTAAACGAATTGAGAAATCCATCCTTGTAGGTTTCTCTAGAATTTAAAGCTGAATCCAGAATAAACCCCGAAGTAATAAGGATTCACATTTCCTGTAGTTTTGCTGAAGGTATTTAACTGATACTTAAAGATTGGTTCCAAATTCAATTCGAATTGTGGAGAGATGTTATAATCTAATCCAACTCCAATGTTCGTACTAAAACTAATAGTGTTCAAGTTATTCGCTTCTCCTAGATTAGTAGAGAAATCTGATGAATTAAGAGAGATCATGTTATCATCTAAGAACAATGTACTTCCACCACCGATTATATTCACTCCAAATTTCTTATCTACTAGCACATATTCAATTTCCAAAGGAACTTCGATAAATCCAAGTTTCTGATTGATATATCCAGCAGTTGGAGATGCTAAACTTGCTCGGTTAAATTCGGCTGAAGCATTAAGATTGTTGAATGGACGAACAACTCTGTTTTCTATTCTGTAATTAGGAATATTCCCATCGGCATAATTAATTCCGTTAAGAGCTGTAGGATTTACTGCAGCTGTAAAAGCGATATTCTTTGTATTATAACTAAGATCTACTTTGCTAATCCCAGATCTTATTTTAATTTTTTCTGAAATTTGATACGCTAAATTAATTCCGTAAGAAATAGATAATTCTCCACTGCTTTCATTGTTAGCGAATTGCGCATCGATTGCAGTTCCATTTCCAAAATTATCATAAAAAATTGGAGCTGCCATAGTAGACACTCTTAATTTTTTAGATGCAACAGCTATTTCTGAAGTTTCAGCTTCTGTTTTATTTCCTGGAATTGGAAGATCTTTTAAGTTTGAAGATGAAGTTTTCTTTACTTCTACAGTAGTAGAATTATTTACAACAGTATTATTATAATCTCTAAAAGTGTATTTGTCTTTCGAAACTAAAGGAATAACTTTTATTTCCTTAGTGTTTGCAGCAATAACGCCTTGAGAGTTTTCTATATCAGATCTTGTTTGATCAATATCGAAAGATTGTTTTTTATTGGTGTCTTGCATTATCGCTTTGAGGATAATGGAGGATCTAATCATATTCTCTGTATAATCTTGAGAAGCTAGACTTATGGTTAATGTATTATCTTCAACTAGGGAAGAGGCAGTAGCATTTCCGGTTTCAGAAATTTTAAAGAGGCCTGTAGCGTAGTTAATAAAAAGCGCCAGAATTGCCGCAACTCCAGCCATTTTATACCAGATTGGAACAACGCCTTTCTTTCTTTGGTTATTTTTTAATCGAGCAGAAATAGAGTCCCACACCACTTCACGCGGGGTAGCTTCGAAATCCTTGAATTTCTCTTGAAATACTCTGTCTATATGTTTTCTTTCCTCCATTACTAACTAGAATGAACCGCAGCCTCAACTTGGTTGGCTTCAATCTTCTCTTTTAATATTATTCTTGCTCTCGAGAGATTAGATTTTGAAGTTCCCACAGAAATATCCAGCATGTCTGAAATTTCTTTGTGTGAATATCCATCTAGTGCATAAAAGTTAAAAACTTGTCTGTATCTGTCTGGTAGTTCCTGTATAATCTTTAATAAATAATCTACAGATACTAATTCGTCATCTATCTCTATTTCCGGTTCTTTTAAGTGTTCTTCATTAACAATCTCAAAAACCGTTTGTTTTCTATATTTCTGAAGCGTGGTATTTATCATAATACGCTTCATCCAACCCTCAAAAGAACCTTTATCTTGGTATTGTTTAATCTTGTCAAAAATGATCATAAAGCCATCCTGCAGATTATCCTCTGCTTGCTGATAGCTATTAGAATATTTTAGACATACAGCAAACAATTTATTGGCATAAAGCCTATATAATTGTTCCTGTGCCTTAATATCCTGCTTTTTACAATTGTGTATGAGTTGATCTAAACTCAAATGTTAGGGTCGATTTGTTAATATAAATTTAATTTTCTGGAGGAACTATGGGGACTTCCTTAGTTAGAAACCGATCTTCACCTACTGAAGATCTTCCTTGCCAGAACTTAAAGATATAAAAATCTTCACGTTCTACAACAAAATTTAATTTTGCTGTATCTGGTGTATAACCTGTTGCAATACAATCGTGGTCATTTGTATTTAAGCTATTTACAACTCCAACCACAATATTGTTATTCTTTTTAGAGACATCGAATCCCGAAAAATAGTAACAATTCGTAGTTTTTTTAAAATGAACGTCAAACTCGTAAGCCTGTCCATAAACCAAACTCTCAGGGAGATCTACAGCTGTAATCGACGCCAGTTCTTGAATTGTTGAGTCAGATCTATCTTTTGAGCAACTAAGCGCAAAAAAGACAGAAATTAACAACAGCAATTTTTTCATTTTAGAAATGGGTAAACTTTGCGGGTTATGTAATTTACAGATGCATTTTTAACTAATTGGTTGCGTATGTTTATTAAAAAATCCCGCTAATGCGGGATTTTATTAAAATATGGAAAAAACAGCGCTTATTCCTTGGCGATTTTTATGGCATTCACAATTTTTACTTCAAGCTCATCCATCAATTCTGGATTATCTTTTAGTACTGCTTTTACCGCATCTCTACCTTGCCCAAGTTTAGTATCTTCATAACTAAACCAAGATCCGCTCTTCTTTATTATTTCGTAATCTACTCCTATGTCTATGATCTCTCCTAGCTTAGAAATTCCTTCTCCATACATAATATCGAATTCGGCAGTTCTAAATGGCGGCGCCACTTTGTTCTTTACAACTTTTACTCGAGTCTTGTTTCCAAGAACGTTGCTATTGCTATCTTTAATTTGAGTGGATCTTCTAATATCCAATCTAACCGAAGCGTAGAATTTAAGTGCATTTCCACCTGTAGTAGTTTCAGGATTCCCAAACATTACTCCAATCTTTTCTCTTAATTGGTTAATGAAAATCACTGTACAATGAGTTTTACTTATACTGGCAGTTAATTTTCTTAATGCTTGAGACATTAATCGGGCATGCAATCCCATTTTAGAATCTCCCATTTCTCCTTCAATTTCACTTTTTGGAGTTAAGGCAGCAACAGAATCTATTACAATAATATCTATAGCTCCAGAACGAATTAAATTATCTGTGATTTCTAATGCTTGTTCCCCGTTATCTGGTTGTGATATAATAAGGTTTTCAAGATCTACCCCTAAGTTTTCAGCATAAAATCTATCAAAAGCATGTTCTGCATCTATAAATGCTGCAATTCCACCTGCTTTTTGAGCTTCAGCAATCGCGTGTAATGTAAGGGTTGTTTTTCCAGAAGATTCTGGTCCGTAAATCTCAATAACTCTCCCGCGAGGATATCCGCCAACACCTAATGCAACGTTTAATCCTAAGGAACCTGTAGAAATAGCTTCAATATCCAATATGGCTTGATCGCTCATTTTCATCACAGTACCTTTTCCGTAGGTCTTGTCCATTTTATCTAATGTAAGCTTCAGGGCTTTTAATTTTGCTTCTCTTTCTTTATCGTTGCTCATTTTTCTAACTTTTTAAATGCGTGCTGCTAAAATAGTATAAGTTTTGCTGCATGACAATTTTAACACGCAACCTTTTTTAGCTTAAAGCATCTTATTTTTAGTAAAACCTATTAGTATGTGTTTTATAAAAATTAGTTTACTCTTGAATGGAATTAATTCTAATACCACGATCCTCAAGGCCTGTAGTATTAGAGTTGATGGAGACTAACGTTATCAAATTGTTTTAAGGAAATTTTTAAAATAATTAAATAACGAATTAGCTATTCAGAAAAAATGCCTTTAGAACTGAAAGTTCAAGGCATTTTTTTTTGCTTTCATTTAAAGCTTTATCTTTGCAAAAATTCTTTGAACCTTAAAATTGGTATAGCATGCAACTGTACAATAAATTAAGCGCAAAGGAAAGAGCAGCTCTTATCGAGGAAGCCGGTGAAGATCGGTTAACACTTTCTTTTTACGCCTACGCCAAAATTGGCAATCCAAAATTATTCAGAAATTATCTATATATAGGTTGGGACGCTATGGAAGTCCTTGGCCGCATCTATATTGCTCATGAAGGTATAAATGCGCAACTTTCTGTTCCAGCAAAAAAATTCGACGAGTTTAAATCATTTTTAGACAGCATCTATTTTCTTGAAAATATTCGTTTGAATATTGCTATTGAACACGATCTTAAATCATTTTTAAAGTTAAAAGTAAAGGTGAGAGATAAGATAGTTGCCGATGGTCTGGAAGATGAAACTTTTGATGTGACCAATAAAGGAATTCACGTGGATGCTGAAAGATTTAATGCACTGCTGAATGATCCAAACACTATTTTGGTGGATATGCGTAATCATTATGAAAGTGAAATAGGACATTTTAAAGGGGCTATTACTCCAGATGTAGATACTTTTAGAGACTCTTTGCCCATTATTGAAGAAGACCTGAAAGAGCATAAAGAAGATAAGAATTTGGTGATGTATTGTACCGGAGGAATTCGCTGTGAAAAGGCAAGTGCTTATTATAAACATAAGGGATTTAAAAATGTTTTTCAATTGGAAGGCGGAATTATAGAATATGCCCGACAAGTAGAAAATTTACAATTAGAGAACAAATTTGTTGGTAAGAACTTTGTTTTCGATCATAGACGTGGAGAGCGAATTACAGATGAAGTGATCTCTCATTGTCACCAATGCGGAAAGTCTTGTGATACTCACGTAAACTGCGCTAATGAAGCCTGTCACTTGTTGTTTATTCAGTGTGAAGACTGTTCAAAAGCAATGGATAGCTGTTGCTCTGCCACGTGTAAAGAGATAAATGCTTTGCCTTTTGAAGAGCAAAAAGAATTAAGAAAAGGAATTCCAAATAGTAATAAGATCTTTAAAAAAGGTAGGTCTGAGGTGCTTAAATACAAGCACTAAGTAATCTGGGTGAAATCCAACGGTACCAATAAATATTGGTATATTTACTTTTTGAGAATTAATAATAACTCCAAATCCAGCGGGAGCAGTCCTGTTAGGGTTTCAACATATATAATATGGGATGTACTAGTTGCTCGACCGGCAAAGACGGTCAGCCTAAAGGTTGTAAAAATAACGGAACCTGTGGTTCCGATGGTTGTAATAAATTAACTGTTTTTGATTGGCTTGCAAACATGACTTTACCAAACGGAGTAGAGCCATTTAATTGCGTAGAAGCTCGCTTCAAAAATGGTAGAAAACAGTTCTTTCATAATCCAGAAAATTTAACATTAAGCATTGGAGATGTGGTAGCTACAGAAGCTTCCCCAGGACACGATGTTGGAGTAGTAACACTTACCGGCGAATTGGTAAGAGTTCAGATGAAAAAGAAAAAAGTAAAAGAAGACAGCGAAGAAGTACTTAAGATCTACAGAAAAGCTTCACAAAGAGATATCGATATCTGGCAAGAAGTTAGAGATCGTGAAGATAAAATGAAGGTTCGTGCAAGAGAGATCGCAATTAGGCTTCAGCTTAGCATGAAAATTAGTGATATCGAGTTTCAAGGAGATGGTTCTAAAGCCACTTTTTATTATACTGCAGAAGAACGAGTAGATTTTCGCCAACTTATTAAAGAATTTGCTAGAGAATTCAACACACGTATAGAAATGCGCCAAATCGGATTTCGCCAAGAAGCTGCAAGGCTTGGAGGTATTGGTTCTTGTGGCCGTGAATTGTGTTGTTCTACCTGGTTAACAGATTTTAGATCTGTAAATACTTCAGCAGCAAGATATCAGCAATTATCGCTTAATCCGCAAAAATTAGCGGGACAGTGCGGTAAATTGAAGTGTTGTTTGAATTATGAATTAGATACGTATTTAGATGCTTTAAAAGCCTTTCCTAAGACGGAAACTAAATTATACACCAAAAAGGGAACTGCAGTTTGCCAGAAAATAGATATTTTTCAAGGGGTGCTTTGGTATGCTTATGAAGGTGAATGGATGAACTGGCATAAATTAACGGCAGAACAAGCTTCAAAAATTGTAAAAGCCAATATCGATAAAGAACCAATTGGTAGTTTAGAAGAATATGAGGTTTTTGCTGAAGTAGAGAGCAAATCTAAAACAGATTATGCCAATGTTGTTGGTCAGGATAGTTTAACAAGATTTGACACTCCAAAAACTAATACTAAAAAACGCAGAAAGAACAAGCGTAAAAAAGGTAAGCCATCTAACAATGCCTAGATCGTTTTTTTTAATCTTAACTCTAGCTATGGTTTTTATAGCTTGTGATTCCGACAGGGTGTTCGACGAATATAAAAGTCTGCCTAATCAATGGAATAAAGATTCTGTTTTAACGTTTAATCTTCAAAATATAGATTCTTTAAAGAATTATAACTTGTTCATAAACGTGAGAAATAATGCCGATTTTGCTTTTAGCAACCTATTTCTTATTGCCGAAATTCAGTTTCCACAAGGAAAAGTTATTACTGATACATTGGAATATGAAATGGCTGCGCCCGATGGAAAATGGTTGGGAACCGGCTTTGGCGATATAAAAGAAAGCAAGCTTTGGTACAAAGAGCATGTAATGTTTCCAGAGTCTGGAGAATACAAAGTTTCCATCCAGCAAGCCATGAGAAAAAATGGTAGCGAAGATGGTATAGAAAATCTTGGAGGTATTTCTGAAGTTGGTTTTAGAATAGAAAAAACTCCCAAATAATTTAATGGCACCCATGGCAAACCCTTCAAAAAAGACAACTTCCAAAAACTCTAAGGACAATTCGAGCTTCAGGAAATATATTATTGGATTCTGGACCCTTTTTGGCGCTGGAATTTTAGCCTTTATTCTGCTATTCTTGCTTGCCGGATGGGGAGCTTTTGGTAAAATGCCAAAATTTGAAGAATTAGAAAATCCAGAAACCAATTTAGCGACAGAGATCTTTTCTTCAGATGGAGAGACTTTGGGGAAATATTACAGCGAGAATAGAACACCCATTAAGTATGAAGATCTTCCAGATCAATTAATAGAAGCTTTAGTTGCTACAGAAGATGAGCGTTATTATCAGCATTCAGGAATAGATGCGCAAGGAACCTTAAGAGCAGCTATTTATTTAGGTTCGAAAGGTGGTGCAAGTACCATTACTCAGCAGTTAGCAAAACTCTTATTTACACAAGATGTTTCCCAGAACTTTGTGGGAAGGGTGATGCAAAAGTTTAAAGAATACATCATCGCTATTAGACTAGAACGCCAGTATACCAAAGAAGAGATAATTACCATGTACTTTAATAAGTACGATTTTATCTATCAGGCTGTTGGTATTCGCTCTGCTTCAAAGATCTATTTCAATAAAGAAGCAAAAGACTTAAAATTGGAAGAGTCTGCAGTATTGGTTGCAATGCTTAAGAATTCCGCACTTTACAATCCGGTTAGAAGACCAGAACTTGTGGAGCAACGAAGAAATCAGGTGTTCAAACAAATGGAAAAGAACGGATTTCTAACCAGGGAAGAAAAAGATTCGTTGCAACAACTTCCAATGAAGATCACATTTACCCCGCAAGGGCATGACGAAGGAATTGCGACTTATTTTAGAGTGTATCTTCAGGGATTCATGAAAGATTGGATCGAAAAAAATCCGAAACCAGACGGTTCCAGTTATAATATTTATAGAGATGGTTTACGTATCTATACCAGCATAGATTCCAGAATGCAGGAATTTGCTGAAAAAGCGGTAACTAAACACGTTTCTAATCTTCAGAAAGAATTAGACAGACAAAACAGAAACAATAAAAATGCTCCTTTTAGAGACATTAATGATGATGAGGTTGCTGCGATCATGAAAAATGCAATGAGAGTTTCAGAAAGATGGCATAAAATGGAAGCACAAGGCAAATCGAAAGAAGAGATCTTAAAATCTTTCGATGTAAAAACAGAAATGCGTGTCTTTAGTTGGCAAGGAACTAAAGATACTGTGATGACGCCTAGAGATTCTATCTTATACTATAAGTCTTTCTTGCAAGCAGGAATGATGTCTATGACGCCGCAAACCGGAGAGGTAAAAGCTTGGGTTGGTGGAATAGATTTTAAGAGCTTTAAATATGAACATGTTAAGCAAGCAAGAAGGCAAGTGGGTTCTACTTTTAAGCCATTTGTTTATGCTACAGCAATAGAGCAATTAAAATTATCTCCTTGTGATACATTACCTAGAAATCATTTTACTATTGAAGCGGGAAAAATGGGCGCGCAAAGCGACTGGTCTCCGGCAAATAGTGATAATAAGTACGATGGGATGATGACGCTTAAGAGCGCACTTGCAAATTCTGTAAATACAATTTCAGCAAGATTGATCGCTCAAACTGGACCAAGACCTGTGATAGAGCTTTTAAAGAAATTAGGAGTAGAAACTAAAGACATTCCTGCAGTGCCATCTATTGCATTAGGAACGGCAGATATGAGC
The DNA here is from genome assembly GCA_964636585.1 of uncultured Antarcticibacterium sp. Lineage (GTDB taxonomy): Bacteria > Bacteroidota > Bacteroidia > Flavobacteriales > Flavobacteriaceae > Gillisia. The sequence goes on along the minus strand of CAZWSP010000001.1, from coordinate 21,111 downwards.
TTGTTCGAGATGGTTTCGGCATACAGCACCTTTGCAAACGAAGGAGTTTATGTAAAACCTGTTATCGTAAATAGAATTGAAGACAAGAATGGTACGGTACTGTATCAGCATGTGCCAGATACCAAAGATGTTTTAAGCAAGGAAACTGCTTATGTAACCGTGAATCTTATGGAGGGAGTTACACAGTTTGGAACAGGTACCAGATTAAGAGGGAATTGGGGAGTAAACAACGAATTCTATAAAAATGCCATGACGGGTTATCCATACGACTTTAAGAATCCGATAGCTGGTAAAACAGGAACTACTCAAAATCAAAGTGATGGTTGGTTCATGGGGATGGTTCCTAATTTAGTGACCGGAGTTTGGGTTGGTGGTGAAGATCGTGCCGTACATTTCCCCGGGATCCAATATGGCCAAGGAGCTACTATGGCTTTACCAATTTGGGGTATGTTTATGAAAGATGTGTATTCAGAAAAAGATCTTGGTGTTAGTAGTGGAGAATTTACGAGACCAGAGAATTTATCTATAGAAACTAATTGTGCTACCTATAAGCGCAGCAGTAATAATTCAGAAACCATTCCGGACGAGTTAGAATTTTAAGAACTTCTGGAATATAAATTTTATAAGATCGAGCGCTAGATTCATTTAGCGCTCGATCTTTTTTTTGCTGAAAAAATAAAGATTCCTATTTCTGGGATGTTTCTATAAATTGGTTGATTGAAATCGTTGTAGTAAGTACAAACTTTTTGTAAATTTCCCGAAATGAAATTTCAATGATCAAAAAAACTGTAAAGAACGTTCAAGAAGCCGTAGAAGGTGTAAAGGATGGGATGACAATGATGCTAGGTGGATTTGGACTTAGCGGAATTCCAGAGAATGCAATCACAGAACTTGTAAAATTAGACCTTAAAGATCTAACCTGTATTTCAAACAATGCTGGAGTAGACGATTTTGGTTTGGGTTTACTGCTTCAGAAAAAGCAAATAAAAAAAATGATCTCTTCTTATGTAGGTGAAAACGCCGAGTTCGAAAGACAAATGCTTAGCGGAGAATTAGATGTAGAACTTACACCACAAGGAACCTTGGCAGCTAAATGTCAGGCAGCTCAACAAGGTTTTCCAGCAATTTTTACTCCAGCTGGATATGGAACCGAAGTAGCAGAAGGAAAAGAGACCAGAGAATTTGATGGGAAAATGTATGTTTTAGAACATGCCTATAAAGCCGACTTCGCTTTTGTAAAAGCGTGGAAAGGGGATGAAGCGGGGAATCTTATTTTTAAAGGAACAGCTCGTAATTTTAATCCGCTTATGTGTGGAGCTGCAACTATTACTGTTGCTGAAGTTGAAGAACTTGTGAAACCGGGAGAGTTGGATCCTAATGAAATTCATATTCCAGGAATATTTGTTCAGCGTATTTTTGAAGGGAAGGATTATGAAAAGAGAATTGAACAACGAACTGTGAGACAAAAATAATTTTATGATTAGCTAATTTGAAAATTGATTTTACGTAATTTTTTTTTAGTTCATTAGGAGACGTCATTCTGAACTTGTTTCAGAATCTAATAATTCTTTAAATAGATGTTATATATAGACCCTGAAATAAATTCAGGGTGACGACAAAAGTATTATATCGGAAATTATGAGTTTTGCAAAGACAAGATAATTTTCAAATCAACACATATTCAAATCAACACATTATTATGTTAGATAAAAACGGAATTGCACAACGAATTGCTCAGGAAGTTCAAGATGGCTATTATGTAAACCTTGGAATTGGAATTCCAACTTTAGTAGCAAACTTTGTAAGAGACGATATAAATGTTGAATTTCAGAGTGAGAACGGAATATTAGGGATGGGTCCATTTCCTTTTGATGGAGAAGAAGATGCCGATCTTATTAATGCAGGAAAACAAACCATTACAGCCTTACCAGGCGCTAGTTTTTTCGATTCGGCAATGAGCTTTGGAATGATTCGCGGGAAACACGTAGATTTAACTATTCTTGGCGCTATGGAAGTTGCAGAGAATGGAGATATAGCTAACTGGAAAATTCCTGGAAAAATGGTGAAAGGGATGGGTGGCGCTATGGATCTTGTAGCTTCAGCAGAAAATATTATTGTTGCAATGATGCATACCAATAGAGCAGGAGAATCTAAACTTTTAAAAAGATGCTCCTTACCATTAACTGGCGTAGGCTGTGTTACTAAAATAGTAACAGAATTAGCTGTGATAGAAGTTACAGATAAAGGTTTTAAACTATTAGAACGCGCTCCTGGTGTAAGTGTAGAAGATATTAAAAAGGCTACAGAAGGAACTTTAGTTGTTGAAGGAGATATCCCAGAAATGAAATTGAAATAAAAGGTTAATTAAATAGACCTTTCTAAACGAAAAAAGGCTGACTTAAATTAATAAGTCAGCCTTTTTATATTTTTTAATAAGTTCTATAGAATTCCGTTTGCTCCAACCCACTTAAATTGGTGTTGATCTTGGGGAACTGCAATTCTACTTGCAATACGTGTCATTCTATCTGGTAATGCCATTAAATAATCACGGGCTTTTTCAGCTTCATCTGTAAGTGAAGTGTATTTATCTATTTGCCAGTATTCATTTAATTTTGTTAGGATGTCTATATAATCATAGGTGGTATAAACGCCTAATCGTTGAGCTGCATTCGAGAAGTTTTCGAAAGCTTCAGCAATACCTTGTCCAGATTCTCTTATGAACTGAGCAGGCATTACAATTTTCTTTTTCATCATATCTTGAAAAGCGATCATCATTTCACTTGGATCGTGTTCAAAAATGATATTTACAAACTCTCTATACGCTAAATGATGTCTCATCTCATCTCCAGCTATAACGCTACACATTTTAGCAAGCATTTTATTTCCTTTTTTCTTAGCTAACTGCCCAACTCTTTTGTGAGAGATGTTAGTTGCAAGCTCTTGAAAACTGGTATAAATAAAGTTTTTATATGGGTCACGTCCTGTTCCAATATCAAAACCATCACTAATAAGATATTGTGTGGTTTTTTCTATCTCTCTCATATCTACTCTTCCAGATAGATAAAGATATTTATTCAAGGTATCACCATGACGATTTTCTTCCCCAGTCCAGTGTCTAATCCACTTAGACCAACCGTCTTGTCTACCATGTTGTTGTACCCCATCCATATCCATCAACCAAGATTCATAGGTAGGTAAAGCTTCCTCGGTAACCATATCGGCTACAAGAACTACCCAGAAATCATAACCTAATTCCTGAGCTTCCTCACGAATTTGTTTGATCTCTTCCATATAATTTTCACTCTGAAGATTAGGAAGAAGATCTGTAGGTTGCCAAATTTCTTCAACAGGGATCAAATATTTATCTACGAAACTGTCTACCTGTTTCTCAACAGTTCTCATTACCTCTAAACGGATATTATCTAAAGCCATAGCTTACTTTTTTTAGGGTTTCCAAACAATACAAAATTGAATTCTGTAAGGCGCTGGCGTATTAATTCTCTCTAATAACATCAAAAATGATGCACAATCAAAATCTAAATCCAAATATATGAAGTTATTAAGGTTTGCAAGCCAAAATTTTTCTTAATTTCTGCCTTCTTCAGCAGGGTAGAGTTGATAAACTGGATCGCTTTGCCAAATTTGTTTGGTCTGGATGTCTATAGCCGAAATCTTGCCTTTAAAAGCTGCGCCAGTATCTACGTTCCAAACATTAGCCATATTTGTCGGTTTTTCCTTACCTATGCGAGTTACGGGCGTATGTCCTATATAAATTTCATTAAATAACTGCAGTCGTTTTGGGTACCGGTTATCGGTAGCATTTATGCTGGTGTCTAATGCAACAGCCATCTCCCAAAGCGTTCTATCCCAAAACAAAAGAGTGGAATAAAATTCCTGTGCGGGCCCTCTTAAATTGGTAAACCCTGCATGAACAAATAGGTTGTTATCTTCATCTATAAAATAATTCTTCATTTCTGAATAAAACTTGAGATGATTTTTAATTACTTCTGAAGAAATTTGCTGATATACTTCTACACTAGATTGCCCGCCATGCTGAAGCCATTCTTCATTAGATTCGCCTTTTCTTAACCAATTTTCACAGAGGTCGTCATGATTTCCTCTTAAGAAAACACAGGATCTTTGCTTCGAAATATTGATGAGGTAATCTATCACCTTGGCAGAATCACTCCAACCATCTACATAATCTCCAAGAAATACGAGCCGATCATCTGGCTTCAAACCTATTTTTTCTATAAGCTGAATTAGTGCTTTTAATCCGCCGTGTATATCTCCAATTGCAATGCTTCTGCTCATGTTAACTATATTTTACTTTCCGAAGGATGCGGATGCTTTCCTTATAAGATTGATATGCTTTTTTGCTGAAGACCTTTAAAAAATCTTTTGCTTCTTCTAATTTATCCAATGCATTTTCGAAGTTGTTGAAATAGCACAACAAATAAGTTGCGGGAAGATTTAAAAGATCTTTCTCATCGTTTCTAGAAAGTTTAGATCCGTTTTTCAATTTAAGTAGCAAGGCATTATTAGAATTGTAAATATGATATAAAATCTTTTTATCGAACTGCGGCGGCTTAAAAAGCAACTTGCTCTCCATATCATATCCGGCATTATCCTTAAAGCTAATGGTAACTTCTTCTAAAGGATAATACTGAAATTTGTCCTGAAGTCCCAAATGCACATATTCCACAATCTTAAAATAGTCCTTATCTATGCTAATGCTCACTTCATCTAATTCCGAATAGAACAATTTTACTTGCTCATTTATCAACTCTAAATCTACTCTGGAATAATAGATCTCATCTTTAATTTTCTTGGTCTTTCCAGCCCAACACACCACAAAATATTCTTTAAAGACTTTATAGGTCGGGTGAAAATCCTTTCTTTTATTCATAAAATCGAAAACGCCATCTAAGGTGAGTTCAATGTTATTCTGAGCATGATTTTCTATAGAACTTACTATTTTAGAATTAACATCTTTTAATTCTATTCCAAAATTCTTGGGCATACTAATGCTCCCTTCTCTTATATAAACCGCACCACCGTAATATTTCCATATGTTCTTTTTCAAGGAACACACCTTTCCATTATTTGGCCGAATACTCACCAAACCCACCACTAAATGATCTGGTAAATGCGGAAACGGAATGTTTTCATAAGAAACCAATGGAGGATTGTCCAAATAGGCATTTATGAGATTTTGGATCTTACTGTCATCAAAAAAATCTACTCCGGTTATTGAATTATCTTCATCTTCCACTCCGATCACGATATAAGAATTGTTGTTCGGATTAGAATTTGCCAAAGCACAAACATGTTTTAAAAACTTCGCCTTGCCTTCTTTCTGACCAATATTTAATGTCCGCTTTTTGTCATAAAAGCTATTCTCGTCATTATGAGCGAGTAGGTTTTTAATTAAAAGGCGTTTATTAATCATTTTTAAGACATAAAATTTTGCGCTTATCCTTTCGATTTCAAGCTAAACTAGTTTTAAAACTTAACTTTTTTTGTTTAAAATAGTGCTGCTAGCTTGTGCTGTAGGCATTACTGTAAGATCTGCAATATTTACATGATAAGGTCTTGAGACTACAAAGGAAATAACA
>CAZWSP010000001.1:0-15483 GCA_964636585.1 uncultured Antarcticibacterium sp. | reverse complement strand
AATATCTTCGGCCTGTAAAGCTTCAAAACCTTGATATACTTTCTCTGCTCTTTCTCCATCTCCTTTGAAGCGAACATTGCTAAATTCGGTTTGAGTTAATCCCGGATTTACCGCACCAACCTTAATTCCTGTTTTATTTAGATCTATTCGCATTCCTTGGTTAATGGCGTCTACGGCAAATTTACTTGCACAATACACATTTCCATTTGGATAAACTTCTTTTCCTGCAGTAGATCCAATATTTATGATATGGCCCGATTTGCGTTCTATCATTCCTGGAATAATGGCTTTACTCACATAAAGCAATCCTTTTACATTGATATCTAACATGGCGTCCCAATCATCTGTGCTTCCATCTTGAATTGGATCCATTCCGTGTGCATTCCCAGCATTATTTACTAGGATGTCTATTTTATCGAAAGGACTTTTAAGGCTTTCAATTTGTTCGAAAACTGCTTTTTTATCTCGAATGTCGAAATTGAGGGTGGTTACCTTTACTTTAGAAGATAATTCTTCCTTTAATTCCGATAAAACTTCGGCATTTCTTCCGCAGAGAATTAAATCTATATTTTTTTGAGAGAACGCAATGGCGGTAGCTTTACCAATTCCGCTTGTGGCGCCTGTGATTAGTGCAATTTTATTCATTTCTGATAGCTTTTTTAATAGATTTCAAGGTATAAAATGTAAACGGATAAGCTGTAGGTAAAAATTAAAACGAATGTTAAGTCTTGTTAAAAATTGTTAATTCTAATGCGCTGTTGTAATGTATCAGCTATTCGTGCGTTATCCACTCCAAACTCAAATCAATTAAAATATGAAAAAGCGTTCAACGAACATGAGAATGAAAAATTTTGCAAGATTTTTAATGGCTTTTGTAGCCGCAGCGACACTTTTTAGCTGTAGTAGTGACGATTCTAACGGAGGAGATACTGCAAAAGTGCAGGTTAGGTTAACCGATGCTCCGGGGGATTATCAAGAAGTTTGGATAGATGTTGTAGATGTAATGGTAAAATCTAGCGCTGAGACTTCTGATGAAGGATGGGTTAGTTTGGCTGGAGTTCAACCAAAACAATACGATCTATTAACTTTAACAGGAGGAGTAATTGAACTTTTAGCTGATGCTGAAATTGAAGCTGGATATTTAAGTCAGATCAGATTAATTTTAGGACCAGATAATTACTTGGTTTTAAATGACGGTACAGAACAAGCTTTAAGTACGCCAAGCGCGCAACAATCTGGATTAAAGGTAAAAGTAGATCAAGAATTGGTAGCAGGAGAAACTTATGATTTTCTTTTAGATTTTGATGTAGATCAGTCTATTGTATCTGCAGGAAACTCTGGTGGTTATAATTTAAAGCCGGTGATTCGTGCAACTGCTACTGCAGAAACAGGATCTATTGTTGGTGAAGTTCATCCAACAGCTTTTCAAAGTGTAATAAAAGCACAAAATGCTTCTTATACCATTTCTGCACATACCAATGCAAATGGAGAATTTTCTTTAAATGGAGTACCAGCAGGAATTTATAAAATTACCGTAACTCCAGAAGTTGCCTCTAATTTACAAGCTAAGGTTATAACAGATATAGAAGTATCTGCAGGACAAAGTGTAGATCTAGAGACTATCTTTTTAAACTAAAAAGACACCACTTTAGGGCAGTTAAGGCTAATTAGAATGTAAAAATTTTAATTAGCCTTAATTTTTTCTTGATTTTTTAACGCTTATGGTTCAATAATTGCTCTATTTGCACCTTTCGTAATTTGTAAATATCTTCACATATTAAATTGAATATTCATGATAGAAAATAATGCTTCTGTAGACATTTCAAGTCTTAATGAAAAAATAGAAAGAGAAAGCGCTTTTGTAGATATACTTACAGCCGAGATCAATAAAGTGATCGTTGGTCAAAAAGAAATGGTAGAGCGATTATTAATTGGTTTATTGGGTCAGGGACATATTTTACTAGAAGGGGTTCCAGGATTGGCAAAAACCTTAGCAATTAATACCCTTTCTCAAGCGGTACATGGAAGCTTCAGCAGGATTCAGTTTACTCCAGATCTTCTACCTGCAGATGTTGTAGGAACCATGATCTATAATATGAAGGTGAATGACTTCAGCATTAAAAAAGGTCCAATTTTCGCCAACTTCGTACTTGCAGATGAGATTAACAGAGCTCCGGCAAAAGTGCAATCGGCATTATTAGAAGCCATGCAGGAAAAGCAAGTGACTATTGGAGATGAAACATTTATATTAGATAGACCATTCTTAGTAATGGCAACTCAAAACCCGGTAGAGCAAGAAGGAACGTATCCTTTGCCTGAAGCGCAAATAGATAGATTCATGCTTAAAACGGTGATAAAATATCCTGAAATGGCTCAGGAACAACTTATTATAAGAGCCAATTTAAAAGGAGGATTTGAAAAAGTGAATCAAGTGGTGAGCTTAGAGCAAATTGCAAGAGCACAAGCGGCAGTTCGTGAGGTTTATATGGACGAGAAGATCGAAAAATACATTTTAGACATTGTATTTGCTACCAGAAATCCTGAAAATTATAATCTAGCCGAATTAAAACCTCTTATCAATTTTGGAGCTTCTCCACGTGGAAGTATCAACTTAGCGATCGCGGCTAAATGTCACGCCTTTATAAAACGTCGTGGTTATGTGGTTCCTGAAGATGTTAGAGCCATTGTGTACGATGTGCTTAGACACAGAATTGGTATTACCTACGAAGCGGAAGCAGAAAATGTAACTTCAGAAGATATCATCCAAAAGATTATTAATGAAGTAGAAGTGCCTTAAAAAGCGGTTTTTCACCAATTTATTTTCCAAAGAACAGTTAATCCAATTCCACATTCATCAGAGCTTTAAAAGCTATGGATACCAAAGAATTACTTAAGAAAGTCAGAAAAATTGAGATCAAGACCAAGCGTTTGAGCAATCACGTGTTTGGGGGTGAGTATCATTCTACCTTTAAAGGAAGAGGGATGACATTTAGCGAAGTGCGTAGCTACCAGTTTGGAGACGATGTTAGAAGTATAGATTGGAATGTTACCGCAAGATATAATGAGCCTTTTGTAAAGGTTTTTGAAGAGGAAAGAGAGCTTAACATGATGTTGGTGGTAGATGTTTCCGGATCTGAACTTTTTGGAAGTAAACAGCAATTTAAAAGAGAAATTATTACAGAGATCGCTGCAACCTTGGCGTTTTCTGCAACTCAAAATAATGATAAAATAGGATTATTGCTTTTTTCAGATCAGATGGAATTATTTATTCCGCCGAAAAAAGGAAGATCTCATGTCCTTAGAATTATTAGAGAATTACTAGAATTTGAACCAAAAGGCACTCGTACAGATCTTGTTGAAGCGCTTAAATATGTAAGCAGTGTGATGAAGAAGAAAGCCATTGTTTTTGTGCTTTCAGATTTTATGGACGATGGTTATCAACAAACTTTAAAGATTCTTAGCGGGAAACACGATGTTACCGGAATTCGAATTTACGATGAACGCGAAGAAGAAATTCCAAACCTAGGATTGGTACAAATGATAGATAGCGAAACCGGAGAGATGATGATGGTTAATACCGGAGCAAAATCGGTAAGAACGGCTTATGCAAAATACTTTAGAGAACGAGAGCTTTACTTTAAGGACAGTTTTAATAAAAGTGGCGCTGGAACAATAAGCACTAGAGTGGACGAAGGTTATGTAAAAAAATTATTGGGTTATTTTAAAAGAAGAGCTTAACAAGATATAATGAAACAACAACAATCTACATTTCATACGTTTAGCTTAGCATTACAAGATTATACAAGCAGATGGAATAGTTCATTTTTGAACAAAGCATTCTTTACATTTTTAATTAGTTCATTTATATTATTAGGTAGCAATACTGCTTCAGCTCAAACTCCAAATATTTCAGCAGGAATAGATTCTACAAGTATAAAAATTGGAGAACAGATCACTTATCTGATTTCTGTTGAAACGGATTCTACAGACTTGGTTGTTTTTCCGGAGGGAAATGCATTTAATCCTTTAGAGGTAGTAGAATCTCTTACTACAGATACTTCAAGAATAGAAAACAGGTTTAGACTGCTTAAAGAGTATTATTTAACGCAATTCGATTCCGGTAGTTATACTATTCCGCAACAGCGCATTTTGATAAATAATCGTGCTTTTTTAACCGATTCTTTTCAGGTTGAGGTGAATGATGTAGTGGTAGATACAACCAAGCAAAAAATGTTTCCTATTAAACCGGCGATGGATGTGCCTTCTGGCTTCAATTTTCCAACATGGGCTTGGTGGATCTTAGGATTGTTGCTTTTAGCAGGAATTGTTTTTTATTTTATCAGAAGAAAAAAGAAAAGAGATGCCGCCATCAAACAATTGCCACCTTATGAGCGTGCTTTGTTTGAATTGGAACAACTAGATAAATCTCATTTATTAGAGAACAGGCAAACCAAAGAATACTATTCAAAATTAACTGGAGCTGTTAGAAGATATATTGAAGATGAGGTGCATTTACGCGCTATGGAAAGCACCACTTCAGAACTTATTCATTTTCTGGAACTTAAAAAAGAAACCGGAGAGCTTAAGCTTAGCGACCAAACCATTACAGATCTTCAGGTGATCCTGCAGCGTGCAGATCTTGCCAAGTTTGCCAATTCCAAACCAGACATTATCACTGCAAAGTCTGATAGATCTAAAATAGAACACGTAATTATAGATACTAAAGCCGCTATTCCCGAGCCAACCGAAGAGGAACTGTTGAAAGATGAAGAGTACAGACAAGAACAGCTTAAGAAACGCAAAAAGAAGAAAATTATAATTGGATCCTTAATTGGGCTGGCAGCCATATTTATTATTGGAACCATTCTGGTAAATACCAAAGGATACGATTATTTAAAAGACTTTTTTGGTGGCAATCCTACTAAAGAATTGCTGGATGGAGAGTGGATACAAAGTGAATACGGAGATCCTTCGGTTATAATTGTAACTCCTAGAGTTTTAAAACGAGGAGAAATTGATATGCCAGATGATGCCAAAGCAATGCTGGTTGGTAATGAAACTTTTATAGATGGAAATCTAGATGAAGAGCTTTATGTGGTGGTAAGTACGGTTAGATTTCAAGAAGGAGTAAAATTTGAATTGGATACCGCAGTAGATGGGGTTTATGCAAATCTTGAAAAGAAAGGCGCTAAGAACATCATTACTAAAACTGAAGATTACAGCACCTTAGAAGGCGTAAATGGAGTTAAGGTTTTTGGAACTTTAGAAATGGAGATCCCTAAAAAAGATAGAAGCATCAATAAGAAATATATGATCCTCAATTTTGCAGTGAATCAAGGTTTCCAGCAGATCACGGTGATCTATAATGAACAAGATGCATACGCCGATGAGATCGCAAATAGAATAATCAATTCGGTTGAATTTGAAAAAACCACTAATTAATGTTTGATAATTTCACTTTCGAGAATCCGCAGTTCTTCTGGTTATTGGTTTTATTACCAATTGCAGCGGTTTGGTATTTTTGGAAAAAAGACAAACAGCAAGCATCTTTAAAAATGTCTAGCCTGAAAGGTTTTAAAGGAACCGGTAGTATGTTGCCTTATTTTAGGCATGTATTATTTGCATTAAGACTTGCAGCTTTAGCATTTCTAATTGTGGCAATGGCAAGACCAAGAACTACAGATGTTTCAAGTGAAACCACTTATACCCAAGGGATAGATATTGTGTTGGCAATAGATGTTTCTGCTAGTATGCTGGCAAGAGATCTACAGCCAAGCAGACTGGAAGCATTAAAAGAAGTTGCCAGCGAATTTATTAAGGGAAGACCTTCAGATAGAATTGGATTGGTGCAATATGCTGGAGAAAGCTTCACCAAAACTCCTATTACAAGCGATAAGGCTATTGTATTAAGCTCGTTAAAGGACATTTCTTACAGTCCCGTGTTGGTGAATGGAACTGCAATTGGTATGGGATTAGCAACTTCAGTAAATAGAATTAAAGATAGTAAGGCCTTAAGTAAGGTAATCATTTTACTTACAGATGGGGTGAATAATGCAGGTTTTATAGATCCTAAGATTGCTAGTGAACTAGCCGTAGAATATGGAATAAAAGTGTATACTATTGGGGTAGGTAGCAATGGTACAGCGCTTTCTCCGATGGGCGTTCTTCCTAATGGGCAATTTCAATATGGGAATCAGCAGGTGGAAATAGATGAAGATCTTTTAAAAGAGATCGCTGCTACTACTGGCGGAAAATATTTTAGAGCTACCAACAACAAGAAGCTTGAAGATATTTATGAAGAGATAGACAGTTTAGAAAAAACAGAAGTTGAAGAATTTAAATATTACAATTACAAAGAGAATTTTAGAATGCTGGTTTTAATCGCCGGGTTCTTATTGCTGATGGAATTGTTCTTAAGGTTCACCATTTTCAGAAGTTTTATTTAAAGAAAAGTAAGAGCAAAGGCTCAAATTTTATAAAGGAACATACAGATGTATATTTTAGAAGAAGAAAAATTTTTCTGGTTATTGCTGATCATTCCGGCTTTAATAGTTCTTTTTAGCGGATTATTAATTTGGAGAAAATCTAAGCAAAATCAGTTTGCTAGTCCGGAAATGCTGGAGCAACTTACACCAGATAAATCCAAATTCAAATCTTGGCTGAAATTCAGTATATTATTACTTGCCTTTGCCTTGTTAGTATTCGCCTTAGTTAATCCAAAAATCGGAACTAAGATGGAAACCGTAACTAGGGAAGGGGTAGATATCGTTTTTGCAATAGATGTTTCGAAAAGTATGGAAGCAGAAGATGTAGCTCCAAACCGATTGGAAAAATCTAAACAACTGGTTACACAAATCATTAATAATCTGGCAAGTGATAGAGTAGGGATCATTGCGTATGCAGGAAGTGCTTTTCCGCAATTACCAATAACCACCGATTATGCTTCAGCAAAAATGTTCCTTCAGGCTATGAATACCGATATGGTTTCCTCTCAAGGAACTGCCATTAAAGATGCTATAGAACTTTCTACAACTTATTTCAATGAGGAAGATCAAACCAGCAAAGTGCTGTTTATAATAAGTGATGGGGAAGATCATGAAGGTGATATTGGAAATGTAGCACAGGAAGCAGCAGATAAAGGCATTAGGATCTTTACAATTGGTGTTGGTTCTTTAAAAGGAGGTCCAATTCCTATAAAGAGAAATGGAGTGATCCAAACTTATAAAAAAGATCAGAACGGGGAAATAGTGATAACAAAGCTGAATGAGGAAACTCTTAAGGATATTGCCGGGGATGCAGATGGAGAATATATACAAGGAAATGTGACAAAAGACGTATTGGAAAAAGTGACAGAAAACCTTCAGAATATGGATAAAACTGAGTTTGAAGCAAAGCAATTTGCAGATTATCAGTCACAATTTCAGTGGTTTTTAGGATTGGCAATATTGTTGTTACTTTTAGATGTATTCTTATTAGAAAGAAAAACCAAATGGATTTATAAAATGAATCTATTTAATGAAAGAAAATCTTAGAATGAAAAAGCTATTCACATATATTCCAACAAAACTCAACTTCAATTTAATATTGATGGGGTTGTTGTTGATTACTGGTAATTTGCAGGCACAATCTGTTCAGGAAACAGATAAAAAGATAAAAAAAGAAACCAATAAATTGTTGAAGACTGCCGAAGATGAATTGGGAGACAACGATTTTGCTTCCGCAGAAGCATCTTATAGAAAAGCGGTTTCTAAAAATGAAAGCAGCGCAACGGCACGTTACAACATGGCAAACATGTATTACGGAAAGGAAAAACCTGCGCAAGCTACTTCTAGATATAAACAGGCTGCAAAAGTCGCAGAAACCAAAGATGATAAACATGATGTTTTTCATAATCTTGGGAATTCTTTAATGGATCAGAAAAAATATCAGGAAGCGATAGACGCATATAAAAATGCTTTAAGAAACAATCCTAAAGATGACGAGACTAGATACAATCTTGCTTTGGCCAAGCAAAAGCTAGAGAAAGAGCAGCAGGAAAATAAAGACGATAAAGGAGATAATAAGGACGATAAGAAAGATCAAGATCAAGACAAAAAGGATCAAGATCAGGATAAAAAAGAAGAGGATAAGGGAGATAAGGAGAAAAAGGATCAGGGAGACGATAAAGAAAAGGATGGCGGTGATAAAGAAGATGAACCTAAAAAAGAGCCTGAAAAGCAAGATGAAAATGGAGATCCTCAAAACAAGAAAGAGCAAGAAGATCAAAAAAGCGATCAAGAAAAGGAGCAACCACAGCAGCCAAAACCAGGACAGCTTTCTCCTCAGCAAATAAAGAGTCTTTTAGAAGCCATGAATAATGAAGAAAAGAAAGTTCAGGATAAGATGAATGCTGAAAAAGCCAAAGGAGTAAAAACAAGAACAGCCAAAGATTGGTAATTTGGAATGAATAAAATTGAAGGACTAAGCATGAGATTAAGAATATTCATACTGTCATTTTTTCTAGCTGTATCAAGCATAGCTTCTGCTCAAGTTAAGTTTGAAGCAAAAGCAAGCAAGAATAGGCTTGGGGTGAATGAACGCCTTCGGGTAGATTTTGAAATGAATAAAGATGGAGATAATTTTAATCCTCCTTCTTTTAAAGGATTTACCGTAGTTGGAGGTCCTAACCAAGCAGTTAGCAATAGCTGGATAAACGGAAAACGAACTTATTTTAAAACCTATAGTTATTTCCTAGCACCAACCTCACGTGGGAAATTCACCATAAGTCAGGCAGAGATCACTATAGATGATGAAATTTACAAAACCACACCAATTCAGGTTGAGGTAACCTCTGCAGTAGAAACTCCTACAGACGGGAATAATTCCGATTTTGTTGCTTCAGAAAACCTTCATTTAGTTGCTGAAGTTTCCAATTCCAATCCGTATTTAAACGAAGCTATCACGGTAGTTTATAAATTATATGTAAGTCCGTCTATCAGCGTGAGCAACTGGAGAGAAATGGATAGTCCGGTGTACAGCGATTTTTGGAGTCAGAATATAGACATCAGACAATTAAAAATAGAATCCGGGCAATATGAAGGGCAGCCATATAGATTTGTGGTGCTTAGAAAAACGATCTTGTATCCGCAAAAAACTGGAGAGCTGGAGATAGAGCCACTTACCTTATCGGTATCTGTAGATGTCCCAAGTTCACGAAGAGATATTTTTGGAGGAAGACTCTATGAAACTATAGATAAAACAGTAGCGGCCGGGAAAAGGGTGATCAACGCCAAACCTTTACCACTGGATAATCGTCCGCCAGATTTTACCGGAGCGGTTGGAGATTTCGATTTTAAAGTAAATGCGAGCAAAACCAAGCTAGCAGCAACCGAATCTTTAACGGTAAAAGTACAGGTTTCAGGAAAAGGAAATTTGAAGCTATTCGAACTTCCGAAGTTGGAAGTGCCAAGTTCTTTAGAATTATATGAACCGGAACGTGTAGAAAATGTAAGAACCGATCTGAACGGAACTCAAGGGAGTATAGCAGATACGTATACCATTGTTCCAAATCAAAAAGGGAATTACCCAATACCCGCAGTTTCATTTTCTTATTTCGATCTGAAAAGCAAAACTTATAAAACCGTTAATGCTGAAGAGATCATGCTGAATGTAGATGGAGCTCCTGCCAACTCTTCATTTTCAGCAGGAAATAATACGAATAAGATCCCTGTTGAAGCTGCAGGAAATCAATTTGAATATATCAAGCTGAAGACCAATTTAAAACCATTAAATTCTGGACCGTTTTTAGGCTCCATATTGTTCTGGTCTTTAATGACATTACCTTTTCTGGCTGTAGCGCTGGGTATAATCTTAGGAAAAAAGAGACAAGAAAGCGTTAACGATGTGCAAGGAAACAAGATCAAGAAAGCGAATAAACTGGCTAGAAAGTATCTATCTGAAGCTAAGAATAACTTGGGAGATCAAAAAGCTTTCTACATTGCTTTAGAGCGTGCTTTACACAACTATCTAAAAGCAAAATTGCATATCCAAACCAATGAAATGAGTAAGGATAAGATAGCGGTAATCCTAAAAGATAGAAATGTAGATGAAACTACCAATAAGGAATTTATTTCCATTATTGAAAGCTGTGAATTTGCAAGATATGCACCATCTTCCAGCGTTACCATGAATCAGGATTATGAAAGAGCAGCTTCAACCATTTCCTCATTAGATAAACAATTATAAAGATGAAAAAGTTAGTATTATTCCTTCTTATAATTGCTGCCCCTGGATTTGCGCAAAATAACGCTTTGTTCGAAAAGGCGAATGAAGCCTACAACACCGGGAAATATGAAGTAGCTATTAATTTATACGAATCTATCCTGAACAACGGAGAAGAATCGGCAGAGTTGTATTATAATTTTGCCAATGCGCATTATAAGTTAAACCATATAGCACCGAGTATTTATAATTATGAAAAAGCATTGTTGCTAGATCCTTCAGATAAAACCATAGAAAATAATCTGGAATTTGCTAATAATATGGTGATAGATGATATTAAGGAAGTGCCAAAAGCGGGACTTTCAAACATGATAACCGGAGCAATAAGCAGTTTTGGTTTTAATACCTGGGCTTGGATCGCAATAATATTTGCAATTGTTTTCGCTGTCCTGTTCCTTTTATACTATTTTACAGTGCTAAGTAAATGGAAACGTGCTTATTTTGCTTCAGCTATGTTTGCGGTAGTAATTTCTGTAATATCAGTAAGTTTCGCTTTTGTTGCAAAGAATAAAGTTACGAATAGTGATTTTGCTATAGTATTTTCCGAAGAAATAAGGGTTCGAAATGAACCGAACCAGAGAGGAACCGAGTTGTTTTTGTTACACGAAGGAACAAAAGTAGAGATATTAAACACTTTTCAAGATTGGGTTCAGTTAGAACTTGCCAACGGTTCTACAGGCTGGGCAACAAAATCCTCTTTAAAATTCCTTTAGATTGTTTTATTTTATGCCAATATGAGGTTAATTTATAGGGATTACTTTTTCTAACCCATCTTAATTCTTAATTTTACAATAATGTTGAAAATGGCCTACATATTAATATTTATATTCGTGAGTTTTCTTACAGCACCAACTATTGTTGTGCTTATAGATAACACTACGGATATTTCTTTTGTTTTTTCCACTACGGAAGAAGAACAGGCCAAAAATAATATTTCTACAGAATTTGTTTTCAACGAAACCAATACGAATCAGTTAAGTATTGAACAACTTCGTAAGAAAATGTTAATCACTGATAAAGAAAGACATGAGCTACAGTCTCTTTATCCTGAAGTAATATCACAACCTCCAGAATTGGCATAATCTCTTTGCCACATGGTTACATTCATTTTTGATTTAGTTTAATACTGACCTTTTTTTAAACAGGTTACTTTATTGCTTAATTAAGAATAGAATATTCCATAATCACATTATTATAATCAGAAGAATTGTTTTCAACCAAGTCTATAAATTAATATAGGTTTAGTGTTAGCAAATTTTAATGCAAGTCGCAAGGCAAAGCATAAAGGTTTTCCATTTCTCTTTGGGATTGGTTGGTTTTTCTTAATACACCATATTATTATGTTTAAAAATTTAAAAAACGACTTACCATCCAGTTTAGTGGTGTTTTTTGTTGCCCTACCATTATGTTTAGGAATTGCTCTTGCCAGTGGAGCACCATTATTTTCAGGAATTATAGCGGGGATCATTGGAGGAATTGTAGTTGGGTCTGTTTCCGGATCCTCATTAGGAGTTAGTGGTCCAGCAGCTGGATTAGCCGTAGTAGTTTTAACAGCTATTGCAGATCTTGGAAGTTATGAATTATTCCTTGTTGCAGTGGTGCTTGCTGGTATTATGCAAGTAGTATTAGGATTATTAAAAGCGGGAGTTATTGGATATTTCTTTCCTTCTTCTGTGATAAAAGGAATGCTTTCTGCCATTGGTATCATTATATTTTTAAAACAAATTCCATTAGCTATGGGGTTTAATGATGCATCAGACAGTGTTTTCTCCTTTTTTGAAACTACCGGTGTAGAAACTTTCTTGAGTTTAGCTCACATGACAGATTATGTATCTATTGGAGTAGTCACCATTACTGTTATTTCATTAGCAATATTGTTGATCTGGGATAATGTATTGGCGAAAAAACATAAATTCTTCAAATTAGTTCCAGGACCCCTTGTGGCTGTAGTTGTAGGTATCGTTTATCATATGATATTTATTGAAAGTACTTCCATGTTCGAAATACATGGTAGAAACTTAGTTTCTGTACCAGTTCCTGATAATGTTTCAGATTTTATTGGGCAGTTCACCTTCCCAGATTTTACTCAATTAGGAAACTCTCAAGTATATATTGTAGCCATCACTATTGCAATAGTAGCTAGTTTAGAAACCTTGCTAAGTGTTGAAGCTACCGATAAGTTAGATCCTCTAAAAAGAGTTACCCCTACCAATAGAGAATTAATTGCTCAAGGTATAGGAAATACTTTCTCAGGACTTGTTGGAGGTTTACCAATTACACAGGTTATTGTAAGAAGTTCTGCCAATGTAATGAGTGGCGGTAAAACTAAACTGTCCACAATAATTCACGGATTCTTGTTGCTTTTTAGTGTAATGCTAATTCCGCATTTCCTTAATTTAATTCCACTTGGAGTATTGGCCGCCGTGCTTTTAATTATCGGTTACAAATTAGCAAATCCAAAACAATTCATACAAATGTATCAATTGGGAAAAGCTCAATTCATTCCCTTTGTAGTAACTGTAGTTGCCATTGTAGCAACAGATCTGTTAATCGGAATTATGCTTGGTTTAGCCGTTGGAATTGTAACTATTTTAATTAATAGCTATAAAAATTCTCACTTTTTACACATCGAGGATGTTTCTAATGGCAATAAAAAGATCAAAATGGTTTTTGCTGAAGAAGTTACTTTCTTAAATAAAGGAGCTATTCAAAGAGAGCTTAATGATCTACCGCCAAACACTAATCTAGAAATTGATGTTACTAAAACACGATCCTTAGATCTGGATATTTTAGAAATCCTGGACGATTTTGGAGTGAAAGCTAAAAACAATAACATCAATACCGTATTGATCTCTGAAAGAGGTGAGTTTAAAAATCCTACTAGCTACAGAGAGATCTTTGGAGTAAACGTAGTTGGATCTGCACATTAATAAAATATTAATTCAAAGAAAATAAACATGAGTAACTTATATAAAAACTTAATCGAGAACAATAAGAAATGGGTAGAGAGTAAATTAGATCTTGATCCAGAATTTTTTCGGAAACTAGCAAATGGCCAAAACCCACCGCTTTTGTGGATAGGTTGTGCAGATAGTAGAGTTCCGGCAAATGAAATTATTGGGGCAGAACCTGGAGAAGTTTTCGTGCATAGAAATATTGCCAATATGGTGGTGCATACAGATATGAACATGCTAAGTGTATTAGATTATGCAGTAAATATTTTAAAAGTGAAACACGTTATTGTATGCGGGCATTACGGTTGTGGTGGTGTAAAAGCGGCAATGGGACAACAATCTGTTGGACTAATAGATAACTGGATTCGTCATATTAAAGATGTTTATAGGTTGCATAAAACAGAACTTGATGGTATTACAGATGAACAAAAACGTTTTGACACGTTCGTAGAATTAAATGTAAAAGAACAAGTTTTTGATCTAGCTAAGACTTCCATCATTCAAAATGCATGGAAAAACGAGCAAGAGCTTAGCGTTCATGGTTGGGTTTATGGTGTAGGTTCTGGAATAATCAAAGATTTAGGCGTAAATGTTAGTAACGATTCTCAACTAGATGATGTGTATCAGTTGAATTTTTAATTTAATTAGTTAGCCGTAAAATCTGCCGCTCTTATCTTTTGAAAAGATTTGAGTTGGCAGATTTTTTATTTCTACTATTGAAATTTAGAAGCTTGATTTAATACTTGTTTTTCTATATGAACAAGTCTATGATTTCAGTAATTTTAAACAATGTTTGAAGCTGCGTAGTTTGATCTTCGCAAAGAGGCGCCAAACCGAGAAATCAATAATTACAGAAGATGAGCGATTTATATAAGAATTTGATTGAGAATAACAGGAAGTGGGTGGAAAGCAAGTTGGATATCGATCCTGAATTTTTTCAGAAGTTAGCAAATGGTCAAAACCCACCTCTTTTATGGATTGGTTGTGCAGATAGTAGAGTACCTGCAAATGAAATAATTGGTGCTCAACCAGGAGAAGTTTTTGTTCACAGGAATATAGCTAACATGATTGTGCATACCGATATGAATATGCTAAGTGTGCTGGATTATGCAGTGAATATTTTAAAAGTGAAACATGTAATTGTATGCGGACATTATGGTTGTGGTGGTGTAAAGGCAGCTATGGGTCAACAATCTGTTGGCTTAATAGATAACTGGATCAGGCATATTAAAGATGTGTACAGACTTCATAAAAAAGAATTGGATGCTATTACAGATGAAGCCGAACGTTTTGATGCCTTTGTAGAGTTAAATGTAAAGGAACAAGTCTTCGATCTTGCTAAAACTTCTATTATACAAAATGCATGGAAGAATGATCAGGAAATTAGTGTGCATGGTTGGGTGTATGGTGTAGGATCTGGAATTATTAAAGATCTTGGAGTAAACGTAAGTAATGATAAACAATTAGATGAAGTGTATCAACTAAATTTCTAAACTATAGATTTAAGAAATTAAGCCACCTAATTACTAAGTTTGGTGGTTTTTTTATGCTTCAGATTTATTTTCTTTCTCTTCTTCAATAAGATCTAGATCTCTGGCTTCTCTAAGAATTGCGGGAAGTAACATAGGAGCAACAGTACGAATAGGTGAATATAAAACAGAACTTTCCAATGTTTCCTGTTCAACAAGATTAATGTTTTCATTAGTAGATCCAAAGAACATGATCACCACACTTAACACAAAAGCCACTTTTATAAAGCCAAAGGCTGCTCCAAAAAATTTATTCACGATTCCTAATGCTGCAAAACCAGCCATTGTGGTAAAAAATTTCCCGGCTAATGATATTAAGAACACGACTATAAAAAAGGTAATTGCAAAAGAAGCTAAATTCACGAACTGTAGATTCCATGACACTTTATCTACCAGATAATCACTCATATAATGAGAAAAATACACAGCTATATAAACTCCTAGAACAAAGCCGATCAAAGAAGCAAGCTCTGCGAAAAATCCTCGAAAAAATCCTCGAACAAGTCCGTATAACAGGATCACGGTTAAAACGATATCTACAATATTCATGTTTTTTGGATAGTGTTACAAGCCCTAAGATACGTATCTTTGCCAAATGGCAAGAGATGAGCAATTAAAAGAGCGCTGGCAGTTCTTACAAACAAAAATATCCAATCAGTTTGCAGATGGAGACCTATTAGATCTAGATGCAATTATATATTTAGTGGGAGTTCAAGAATTAGGGCAGCCTCATAGAAAAT